>CABQGZ010000043.1 GCA_902463835.1 uncultured Lachnospiraceae bacterium | reverse complement strand
GTATATGAGGAATACATTACACAAAGAGCCAGCCCCGACAATACCTATCCTGCCGAGACTGGCTCTTCTTATTCTTACTTATTTCATATGAACTTGCAAAATGCTTTTCCTCTATGAGTGGAAAATACCTCTTTCCAAACAATATGCCAGCACGCTCTTACCGATTCCTGCCAGCGCACCTGCCTCCTGCTTCACACCGGGGAGACTATCCTCTTTTGTGAGCCAGAACTCATCCAGATACAGATGCTTCTCTCCCGCCGGAAGACCTCCCGGCAAGGCCAGATAATACATCACCCAGGTAATGTTGCTGCTGTCCAGACCGCTCATCGCGCTTAAGGGTATGCCGATAAAGCCCTTATAATTTGCCGGCAGCTTCACCCTTCCATATCCGGCATCGGTATATGCCTCCGGCATTTGCTGTGTCTGCGCCTTTTTGCTGCTCCCGTTCCAGGTGTAATACACCGTACCTGTCGCGGGCTTCTTGTCGCAGTTGTAATCCGCACCGGCCATCCACACATCCATCAGCAGCTCCTGACCGAATTCTTCTGTATCCACCCAGAACCAGAAGATATCTCCATTGCTCATATCACAGGGATACTTCCACTCACCCGTCATCCAGTTGAAGCGCAGGAAAATGTTGTCGTTCCACGCAGCCTTGCTCTGATCCTTCACCACATAGCTTATGGCTTTACTGCCGCCAAAGCCCTTTCCATCAGCCATGACTGCACCCACATTGGCGGAATTCCACATGGTCCCCGCCACCGGTTCCCAGGCGCCTGGAATCGTAGTCTCGAACAAGTCTCCGGACAGCCGCTCCATATCTGTCACCAGCTCCGCGTAAGTCTCCGGCTTTTTCACCTCCACCTTCGGCAGATTTGTTTCATCCGTCAGCCAGAATTCGTCCAGGTACAGCGTCCGAGGCAAACGGTCTGCATCATCCCAGGGCTCTATATACAAATACATGGAATGAATGTCCTTTACATCCAATGTTACCGCTTCCGGTCTGCTGGAATCGGAGTCCTTGGTAAAGCCTGCCAGGGGTACACCCACAAATCCCTCGTATTCCGCCGGAAGAGGTATACGGCCAAAGCCCGCCCAGGCGTCTATCAGCTGTGCTTTTTCAGGTTCATTTTCCCCGTCCCAGAAATAGATTTCCGTTCCCGCCGGCATGCATACGTCGTTCAGTCTCAGCTCCAGATTCTGACTTCCGCCAAATTCGGAGGCATCCACCCAAAACCACAGATAGGCTGCCTTACTCCAATTCCCCTTCATGCCAAGGGCGGCCGTTTCCACCGTGATCCCGTTGCCCCAGCTGGTGGACTGTTCCATGCTCTTATACACATATCCCAGCGCGGTACTCTTGTTAAAGCCCTTTTCCCCGGAGGATACCGCGCCTACGTTCTGGGGATAGTAGCTGCTTGCCTTTCCATCCGCAAAAAGATCTGCGGGCAGATTTTCCATGGCCGTAATCTGTTCGGAGTAATCCTCCGGCTCCGGCTCACGATTCACTGCACGATAATCGATGTCTTCAAATACAAAGGTGGTAACGGACTCTGCCGGCAGCTGGTAGCTGTAGTCCGCGTTCATATAGCCAATCTGATCCAGGTTATGGCTTGCGGAAGTCTCGTAGACCCTTGCCTTTACTCCCGCAGGCAGACCGGACAGACCGATGGTCTGGGCTGACGTGCTGTTGTTGATCACCACATACACCAATTGCCCCCGATCTTCCCTGCTGCGGTACGCCGTCACAGATACACCTTCCGGCACATTCTCCGCGTTCACCTCAACACGCGTCATGTTTTTTGTAAACTTCGCGAAGTTTCCGTATGCCCAGAAACGCTTGGTGGTCTCTATCACGGTATCATTTTCCGTCACATAGATCAGGCCGTCCGTGAAGCTGCCATGGCCTACGCCAGTCCACCAGCTCCAGGAGGTTGTGTTCAGCACCGTCATATCTTCATGAAGCATTTCCGCCAGCATGAGCGCCGTCGCCATATTGTCGGCCTTGTCGCTGATGGCCATGCACCACTCGCTCATGTGAACGTCCAGCCCGGCCTCCGCAGCCTTTTTGGCCACGTCACCCTTTACCCTGGCGCTTCCGCCATAGTCGTGGGCCGTATAGTGGTCGATGTGCCCTGCAATCTTTTCATTGCCCAGCAGCACGTCAAAATATCTTCCCGCGTTGTTCCAGCTGTTGAATTCTGCCAGGCTTAATTTTGTGCTAAGTCCCCGGCTCTCCAGGGCGTCAATGACCTTCTCGTAGACCGCGATCACCTGATCTATGGTGTAGACGCAGCTCTCCTGTCCGGCATTCCCCGTCCAGGCGTCCAGCATAGGCTCATTGATGGGGCTTACATAGCGCACCTTTATGCCATTTGCCTCATAGAGCTGTACCACATCTGCCACATAGGACGCGTACGCGTCATAGCATTCCGCCTTCAGCTTGTTGTTGTCATAGGTCTTTCCATTATCCGTCATGGTGGACGGCGGCGTATTCATAAACAGCGTATAATCATCTATCTGCGCGGCTCCCGAGGCAGTCAGCGCTTTTAAGGCATGGAACGCCCCGTAGCTTCCCTCGTTTCTGCTGATGGAATAGACGCCGTCCTCGCCAAGAGGAGAATAGCCTGCCCGCCACACCGGTTCATAAGTGGGACCATCGGAATGATCGTTCTTCACGCCGCCGTAGATATTGATACGGTACTGGTTCAATCCAATTCCGTCGTCCGTGTAAAACAGCTTCATGATATCGCCCACATTCTTCCGCTGTCCGATGGCATTGGCCCACCACGCGTCCGAAATGCCGTAAGCCTTCACGGTCTGGCGCAGGCTGCCGATGTCCGTCAGAATCCCATTACCGGCTGTCTGACCATCATTGAGTATGGTCGTAACCTCCCCTCCATTCTTGGAGATGGCTCCGGCTGGCATAGCATTTCCGCTGATGATCCAAAGGTCATCCAGATACAGGGAATGTGCAATATCCGACGATCCGTCATAGGCCACATGAAGCTTGATGGTGTCAACCTTATGTATTGCGCCGTAGGCCGAAAGGGGGACTCCGATCCATCCCTGGAAGCCTGCCGGAATAGATATCCTGCTCCAGCCGGCGGAGCCTCCCCAGGCATCGGGAAGCGTTCCCGCCTTCACCAGCATCCCGTTCCGTTCCAGGTAATAGCTGGCGTCTGCGGCCGGCCGCAGACCGTTGATATCAAATTCCATGGTGAGGCTGCGGCTGGTATACTCCGAAGCGTCCACCCAGAGCATCATCATATCCCCTTCGCTCCAGTTATATGCGAAGGTATTGTCTGCCGTCATATTCAGTGTAAATTCATCCGCCCAGCTGTAGCCTCCGTTCTGCCGGATCGCAAGGGCCTTAGAACCATTCCGTCCCTTGCCCTTAGCGCCCAGCAGAACCACATTGTCCGCGGTAAACGCATCTTCGTTTTTCCAGTCTGCTGTGGCAAATTTCTCTGCCAGCAGGTTGTCCGGAAGATTCTCCATATCCCAGGCCGGCTTGTCGAAGGAAGCCACAAAGGTATCATCCTCTTCCTCTGTGACGATCTTCCTGCCGCCGGGTCCTGTCTTATCATCGCTTATGGTCAGAGCATCCAGATAAAGTGTCTTTCCCACCGCCTGGTCACTGTCTCCGTAAGCCAGATGCACCTCCAGGATATTTGCCGTCTTCGGTACACTGGTATAGGCCGAAAGTGGAAGTCCAACATAGCCTCGGTAGCCGGCTGCAATGGGAATTCGGGCAAAGGCTGCCGTGTCATAGGCCATTGGCAGTCTGCCTGCCATGGATAATGTACCGTCGCCATTTTCCGTATAGTATGGTGCTCCAATCTTCAGACTGCGCCCGTCGATGTAGAGATCCATCTTCAGATCAGACGCAAATTCAGTAGCATCCACCCACATCCACAGCATCGCGGCGCCATTCCAATTGGTAACAGCCATCGCATCCTTGCTCAGATATAACTGGAACACATCCGCCCAGCTGTAGCTTCCGTTCTGCCGGATCGCGAGGGCCTGGGAATCTCCCTGTCCTTTTCCGGGAGCCTTTTTAAAGGTTACATTTCCTTCCTGATAAGCGCCCTCCTTGGGGTATTTTGCCTCCGCCACACCGGCCGTGACAAGATTTGCCGGAATGGCCTCCATGCTCCAGACCTCCAGGGGCAGGTTCGTCTGCTCCTCGCCGGAGCCCGATGTATGAATGTAACCATCCTTGGCATTTACCGGTATCTCAGAAAGTCCCGTCACCCAGAGCTCATCCAGATATACCTTTCTTCCTTTTTGTACCCCATCCCCTGCAAAATGTACTGTCAGCGTATCAACGCTTTCTACCTTGCCATAGGCGGACAAGGGAATGCCTATAAAGCCGACATATCCTGCCTTTACCGGTATTCTTCCGCTCTCATCCCAGGCGATATTCAGCTCTCCTGCCCTTACCGCCTTTCCTTTTATCACCTCGTAGCAGCCTGCATCAGAGACCGCCTTTGTACCGTTGACAGACAGCTCTATCTCAAAATCAACCTGCATATCGGAGGCATCCAGCCACATCCACAGAAGCTGGCCCTTGGACCAGTCGGTGGCTGCCGTGCTGTCCGCCTTGGGCCGCAGATCGTATACATCCGCCCAGGAATACGCTCCCTCAAAGCTGATCTCCAGCGCTCTGGAACCATTCCGGCCCTTTTTATCCATGCCCAGGAACTGTACATTGTTTGCGATAAAAGCATCCTGATCCTCATATTTTGGAACAGCCCAGCCTGCCGTGGTGAGATTGGCCGGTGTTCCTTCCATATCCCAGGCAGATGCTTTGGAGGTCGCCGTCTTTTCCGGTTCCGGCTCCTTTACCTTCACGCCGTTGGGACAGGTATTGTCCGCAGTCACATAGAAGGCATCCAGGTAGACGCTTCTTCCCTTTTCTTCACTGTTGCCGTAGGCTGCATGGATCTCCAGCAGGCTTCCCCTTGTCAGCGTCTGCTGGAAGGAATCCAGGGGCAGTCCGATCCAGCCGGTAAAGTGGGTCGGAAAACCAAGCCGCCCATAGCCCGCTCCGGTATATGCCTCCTCCAGCTTCTGACGGGAAGCCGCACGCTCGCCCTCCGGCACCAGATACCACTGGGCATTCATAGCCGGACGTATGCCGTCCACCGACAGATCCAGCATTACCTTGCTGGCGGGCTCGGAAGCATCCACATAGACCCAGAGAACCTTTCCGCCAGCCCAGTTGCGGACTGCCGTGTCGTCCTTGGACAGATCGATACGGAAGCAGTCGATCCAGCTGTACGCCCCGTTCTGCTTCAACTCCAGCGCTGCGCTTTTCTTATATCCCTTGCCCGGCGCCTTTAACAGCTGAACATTTCCGGCCTTATATTCCTCCTGGGTTCCGTAGGCCGCATAGGCCCAGCCAGCCTTTATCACATCCGCCGGCAGGTTCTCCATGCTCCACACCTCACAGGGGAGAGAGGGCGCCGCACCCACATCTGTGCTTACGCCGTTATTGCCGCCCTTGAGCATGGCCATATCACCGGGTGTGGCCGTCTTAGGCTTTTCCCCGTTCTTCAGCACCCAGAACTCATCAAAATACACGCTTTTATCTTCATTGGACGCATCGCCGTTATATGCCAGATGCAGACTTATGCTGGATACATCCGTAATCTTCTCCGGATAGGCGCCCAGGGGTATCCCCACCCAGCCACAGTAGCCTGCGCCGATGGTAAACCGACCGTAGCCTGCTCCTGTATAAGCCTCCCCGGCGGTCCCTACGCTCTCAATTTTTTTCTCAGAATTGATACCATAGTAAGCAGCGCCTATCCTGGGCTTCTTTTCATTGAGAAACAGATCCAGACTCACGTCGTTGCGCAGCTCTCTCGTATCCACCCAGAACCACAGAACGTCCCCCTGGGACCAGTCTGTGTAGGACTTGGAATCCATGGTCAGGTTGAGCATGATCAGATCCGCTCCGTTGTAGGGCCCCACCTGGTGCACTCGCAGTCCGCGGCTGCCTCCTGCACCTTTGCCCTTGGCGCCCAGCACCCGGATATTGCCTGCTTTAAAGGAATCCCACTCCGCGCCCACCATGGTAGCCCAATAGGCCGCCACAAGATCATCCGGCAGATTTTCCATATCCCAGGCCGCCCGATGGGAGGTAGCCAGCTTGATGTTCTGATCCGACAGCTTCGCTCCCATGGGGCCCTGCCCCTCGCCGGTCACACAGAAATTGTCCAGGTATAAGGTCTTTCCCACCGGTACTTCTCCGTTGTAGGCCAGATGCAGCTTGACGGCACTTACCTTGTGATAGCTTTCGCCGAAAGCCTCTAACGGAATGCCGACCCAGCCTTTTGCATTCGCCTGCAGGGGAACCCGTCCATAGTCTGCCCCTGTATAGGCCTCCGGTATACTGCCGCCCCGGAATGCCGTGTCCGCCCCGTCTTCCATCACATAGTAGGGATGTCCCTTCGCCATGTTCTCATCGTTCAACCCCAGCTCCAGAAGGATTGGGCTCTTCATCTCTGTATTATCGTACCATATCCACAGGTACTTTCCCTCACCCCAGCGGGTGCTGGCCGTCTTGTCCTTGCGCAGACCGACCCGATAGACGTCAGCCCAGCTGTAAGGGCCGTTCTGACAGATTCCAAGCGCACGGCTTCCCTGATAGCCCTTGCCGTCTACGCTCACAAGAGCTACATTGCCCTCCTTCCACGCATCCTGATTGGTCCATTCGCATTCTGCCCATCCAGCCTCATAGAGATTCGGCACAAGACTCTCCATATCCCATACAACGCCGTCCTCCGGGATCCCGTTGGAATCCACAAGGGGCTTTACCACGCCCGGATCCTTTGGCCGCACAGCGCTGGCACTGGTCTGCCCCGGATCCCTGGAATCATCCGGATCCCTGGAACCATTCTGACAGGAATGCAGCGTCAGTATCACCGTGGTCACAATTAAAATGGCCAGAAGCGCTCCCAGCACTCCCAAAACTTTCTTTCGATGCTTTATCATTCTACATCGCCTCCCCATTTGTTTGATATTTTTCCGTTCTGGCAAAAAAGGCCAAAACAGCTCCTACATAGCACTTAGTATAACAAAAATTTTTCTCTTTTCAATCGATTCGGTCAAACGTAAAAAGAATCTGAAACCAGAGCAGTCAAAAAGGAAAAAATATTGTAATTTATTTTCTTTTCTCCCTTGTATATAATAAGAAGATAAGGAATTTTGTAACAATGATTTCTATTATATGTACAAGGAGGTTCGCATGATCACAAACGAAACAAGCACCGCTGCAAGGCTTACCGCCTGCCTGTCTAAGCGTCATCAGACCATCCGGGGCTTTGGCTGTTCCGCCTGCTGGTGGGCGCCCGGTATGGGCACGTCCAGCCAGGCCCACGACTTTCTGCGGCAGCTTTTCACAGAGGAAGGGCTGGGCATGAATACGCTGCGCGTAAACATCGGAGGCTCCGTCCTGGAGGATGGCACAGACTCCAATCCGCCGGCTCCGTCCTGGCGCAGCGTCCGCTCCCCCCTCAAGGAGGACGGCACCTACGACATCCGCCGCTGCCAGGGAACCTGGTCTATTCTGGAGGAGGCAATGAGGCTGGGCACCATCACCGATCTGACGCTTTTTATGAACTCCCCGCCCTCCACCATGACAAAAAACAAAAAGACCTCATCCGACCCTTCCGGGCAGGAGAATGTATTCATCTCCAATCTCAGAGAGGACTGCTACCCGGCTTACGCCAAATATGTGACGGATGTGACAGAGCTTTACATAAACGCCGGCTTTCCTGTCCGGTATGTAAGTCCCGTCAATGAGCCTCAGTGGGCCTGGGACGGCGGTCAGGAGGGCTGCCATTTTGAGCCGGAGGAACTCATCGCCTTCTACCGGATTCTCATCCCGGAATTTGAAGGCCGCAAAAAGCAGAATCCGGCCATGAAGGATGTGCGGCTGAGCCTCCCGGAGACGGCGCAATGGTATCAGAAGCCATATGTACATGAGCTCTATGAGCTTCTGTGCACAGACCCGGTTATTGCTCCCTGCGTGGATCATTTCTGCGCCCATTCCTACGGCACTACCCGGGAGCAAAAGGAAGCCTTTGCCGCATTCGCAGACGGACTTGGCAATCGCCTTCCCCTCCACCAGACGGAGTACGGCGGAATGCACCCCTACTATGATCCCACCATGGAGATGGCTTTGGAGCTTGCCGTGGTTCTCTATGAGGATCTGTCCATTCTCCACACGGACAGCTGGAGCTGGTGGCTTGGCGTCGGCAGCTTCACCTACACCGACGGATTGATCTGCTATGACGCGGACAAGGATCACACGGAGATTCCCAAGCGTTATTACGTCATGCAGCAGCACAGTCGTTTTCTGAAGGATCATACCTGCGTGGATGTCAGGACAGACCACCTTCCAGACGCCTTCTGTGCCTCCGCCTTCCTCTCAGAGGATGAGACGGAGCTGGTATGGGAGTTGGTGAACCCGGATACCACCGCGGTCACCCTCTGTATCGAGCAGCTGCCGGAGGATGCCCTTGGCCGGATCTATGAGACAAGTGAATATAAAAACGCGGATTACACCGGCACCATATCAGCGGGACAATATCTGACAGTTCCCGGAAGAAGCGTGGTGACAATCGTCTACCGCATGAGCGGAGAAGGGAGGCTTTCATGAGATATTTTACCACCGAAGTGCGGGAGGGCTCCAGGGCCTTTCTGGAAGTATATGTAAGAGAAAATCAGGAGCAGCCGGGCCAGGACAAGCGCCCCTGCGTTATTATTTGCCCTGGCGGCGCTTATGTATTCTGCGGCGACCGCGACTCGGAGCCAAACGCCCTGGCCTTCCTGGGGGAGGGCTTCCAGGCCTGTGTGCTCCGCTACACCATACGGGAATCCGAGACGGAGCCCCCGCTCCACGATGAGCCCATGCGGGACGCCGCAGCCGCCGTCCGCTATGTCCGCACCCATGCCGCCGATCTTGGCGTTGACCCTAAGAAGATTATTCTGCTGGGCGTATCTGCCGGGGGCCACACCGCCTCCTGCGCCGCCGTCTTTTGGGATGACGAGACGCATATTCCGGGAGGGGGCGACGCCCTTGGACGTCCCGACGGACTCGTGCTCTGTTATCCTGTTATCACCGGAGGTATCTACGCCCACCGACAGTCCATTGCCAATCTGACGGGGCGGGAAGAATGCTGCCCCGAAAATGACGCTTACAGTGTGGAGAACTTTGTCCGGCCCGACACATGTCCTGCCTTTCTCTGGCAGCCAGCGGGCGATGAGACGGTTCCTTCTGAAAACGCCATGCTGTTGGCAGAGGCCTTGCAGAAAAACCATGTTCCCTTCGAGCTTCACCTCTACACCCAGGGCTGGCATGGCATTGGGCTGGCTGACGCAGAAGTGGGAAGTCATTTTCCCCATGTTGCCAGCTGGTATCCCCTGGCCTTAAATTGGCTTGCCCGCATGGGACTTGGCCCGCGCTGACGCGCAGAAAGGAGTATACAATGAAATGCTTTACCCTCACGCTCCCGGAAACCAACGCAGCACTTGAGGTTTATCTCCGGGACAGCTTTTATGAATTTGTAGATCACACCCTGCGCCCCTGCATGATCATCTGCCCCGGCGGAGGCTATCAATTTTTGTCCGACTGTGAATCTGAGCCTGCTGCCATGGCGTTTGTGCGGGCCGGTTATCAGACGGTGATCTTAAGATATACCACCCGCCCCACACGAGAGGCGCCTTGCCTGAACAATCTGCCTCTGTGCCAATGTGCCGAGGCTGTCCGCTATATCCGCAGCCATGCCAAGGAATGGGGCATCCATCCACAGAAGATCTCCGTCTGCGGCTTTTCCGCAGGGGGCCATCTGGCCGGAAGTCTCGGTGTGTTTTACGCTGATAAAACACGGATCTTAAACACCAGTGATATCTCCTGCCGCCCTGACGCCATGGTGCTCTGTTACCCCCCTGTTTCCAGTCAGATCCAGGATCCTGACTGCGGCGGTACCTTTCCCGCACTGGCCGGAACAGAGCAGGCCATGCAGGACGCCTGGTCCCTGGACGCCCACGTGACCCCCGATACCGTTCCCGCCTTCCTCTGGCATACCGCGGAGGACGCCTGCGTCTCCGTGGAACATTCCATGCGGATGGCCAAAGCTTTAAAAGAGCATCATGTTCCCTTTGAGCTTCATATTTATACCCACGGTCCTCACGGCATGTCCGTCGCCACCGGAGAGACAGGCTGTTCGAAGGAGCTTCCGGCTGCCACCTGGCTTTCCCTGTCCCTCTCCTGGCTGAATGAGCAGAATGTAGGGACAGGCTACCAGGTTCCTGTGTCTGTTCTTTGAGCTGATTCCTGCCTTGCACCGATTATAGAGACAAGCACCTCCGGACGTATCTCTCACAAAAACAATATCCCACACGGATTCGAAGCTTTCTTCTATATCCGTGTGGGATATCTTTTTCTTTTATTTTAATTTTATTCTTCTGATTCCTCTCCTGGATCAATCATTTTTTCCGGATCAGAAGCTGCCGCTTCCTTCTTTTTTCCAAGGATGACCACCGCTATGATACCTGCCGCCACTAAGATACAGGCGCCGTACAACACATAAAGCCATACGGGAACGCCGCCGGACTCCTTCGGCTGATTGTTCTCTGTGGTCGTATCCCCCTTCGCTTTCTCCCCGGTAAATACACTGTAATCAAAGTCCTCCTTGGCGGGATGTCCCATGGGATTGTCCGGATGATCGCCGGAAGCGATGGCGGACAGCTCCACATCATGGAATACAAAGGTGGTGATGGATTCCGCCGGAAGCACATACCCACAGTCTGCGGTCATGGTTCCTCTCTTCTCCAGATTGCGGATCTTGGAGGTCTCGTACACCTCTGCCTTGCTTCCCTTTGGCAGTCCCGCAAAGGAAAAGGCTTCGTCATTCTTCCCCTCATTGACCATCACATACACCAGCGTGTTGTCTTCACCGTTTACATAGGCGGTGCTCTTCACAGCCTTCGGCATCCCGTATTCATCTGCATTTACCTGATACGCGCCTTTTACAAATCTTGCATACTGGCCCATGGCCCAGAGACGTTTGGATGGCATTAAGCTTTCGCTCTCCGGATTGAAATACACCAGTCCGTCCGTGAAGGAGCCGTTGGCAGCCGCAAGCCAGTAGGACCAGCCGTCCACATGCAGGATAGAGATATCTTCATAGATCACCCGGGCCACATCCAGCGCCGTGGTGATGGTAAAATCCGGTTCCGCAAGGGCCGGCCCATACTCCGTCTGACGGAACTGAACAGCAGATCCCACGCTCCGCATCTCCTCCCAGAGACGCTTCTTCCCGTCCGCGTTGCTGGCATAGGAGTGAGAGCAGACATGATCCACCATCTCCGCCAATTCCGGGTCAGTGGCAAGCTGCAGATACACGTAGTTCACAAAGCTCTTATCTGCCCAGTAACCAGATTCGCTGGGACTTATGCGCACCCCGGCTATGGTGGAATCCTCCTTGGCGCGCTCCTTCAGTTCCCGGGCAATCAGCCGCCAGACCTCCAGTGCCTCCTTGGCATCATAGTGACAGCCCTCCTGAACAGGCGCTACCCAGTCATACTGTGGTTCATTGATGGGACTGATGTATTTCACCGGAATGCCCAGGTAATTATACAGCTGAACCATATCCACCACATAGGATGCAAAAGCCTCATAGCAGTCCTCCCGCAGATTGGACGGGGAATCCTCCCACTCATCGCCGTAGGTCATACCGCTCTTCGTCATGGAGGATGGCGGAGAATTGATAAACAACGTAAAATCATCAATTGTTCCCATGTCCTTCAGCTTCATCAGCACGGTATACGCGCCGATATCCCGGTCCTCATCATACGTTCCTTCCTCCGTCAGGGGCGAGTAGGTTTTTCGCTGAAAGGTCATCCCTGTCCCTGCGTCTGAGAGATCCTCCTTCACACTTCCGCCGATATTGTGCCGATAATTGTTCAGCCCGGCTCCCTCGTCGGTAAATACCAGCTTTAAGAGCTTGTCTACGAAAGGTCCCTTCTCTCCATAGCCGGTAGTCCACCACGCCCCGGAGGCCCCAAAGCTCTCCACCTTCTGGTATACGTCCGTCACATCCGTATAGAGCTTTGCCGCGGCTTCCGGCACACTGCTGTTAAACAGCTCGCCTTCTCCCTCCAGAGCTCCCTTGTCCGTCTCCCCGTAAACTACCCGGAATTCATCCACATACATGGACAGGGGGAACTGCGCCTCCCCGGATATGGCAGCGATATTAAACCCAACACACTGTACGATTCCAAAGGTAGCCGCAAAGGCGGACGCCTCGATTCCCACCCAGCCCACATAACCTTTGGGCAATCCCAGGCGGCCGAACACAGCTCCGTCATAGGTGGCCTCCGTCTTCTTCTCGGTGAGCTTTCCTCCCTGATACAGATAAAATGGCTGATTGATCTCAGGGTATACGCCATCGATCATAAAGTCCAGATAGAGGTCGGAATTGGCGAATTCCGATATGTCCGCCCAGAACCAGAGCTGCCGGATCCCGCTCCAGTCTGTGACTGCCGTCTCATCCTGGTCGATGCGCAGATAGGTACCGTTGGCCCACAGTGCGCTTAAGGGGCAGCTTTCTGTCAATGTAATGGCCGCGGCCGTGCTGCCGTCAGCGCCTTTCCCTGCCGCCCGCACCGCGTTCACATAGCCGTTGCCAGGTCCGCCGCTGGTACCCTCAATGTCCCAGGCCACATCTGCGGCAAACAGATCCTCCGGCAGCTGCTCCATGTCCCATACCAGCTGCGCCTGTTCCAGTGGATTATCCTGATCTGCCCGCGCCGTAAGCGGCATCAGCAGTCCCAGCGTCAGACAGAATACAAGTGTCCACGTCACCCATTTTTCCCATTTCGTATTCATAAAAATCGTTCCTCCTTTTTCCTCATGATAACACACAAATCTCCCCTTGTCAGTTT
>CABQGZ010000042.1 GCA_902463835.1 uncultured Lachnospiraceae bacterium | reverse complement strand
GCTCCACTGCATTGATCAACGTTGTCGAAAAAGAGCTGTCCACCGTAAGCGCCGGATATGCCGCCAGAAGCTCTTCTGTCACTTTCTGACGAATGTAAGAGACCAATTCGTTTTTGCCAGCCTCTCCCCTGACCGTCGTCATATCCAGATAGATCACATCATACTTGTTCCGATGCTGCTGATAGGTTCCATTTATTTCCTTGTTTGTAGCGATCTCAAGATCGTCAAACAACGCGGAGGAATCACAGGTCTTATCATAATAGGCGCACAGCATTTTCGCTGCAAAGGATTTTCCAAAACGGCGTGGGCGGCTGATACAGGTCAGACACCTTGGCGTGTCAATCGTCTCATTGATCAGTCCGATCAGCCCCGTCTTATCCATATATATGTCATTTCTGATTCTGGCAAATCCACCCTTCCCCGGGTTCAGATAGCTTCCCATAGGACACACACCTTTCTCGTTTTCATATGGTCATTATAGCATTGCCACAGATAAATAACAAGAAAATTTCGAACACAAAACGTGTCGTCAAATTCTCTCCTTCAGCCGCCCATTCACCCACTCCCGCAGCAGGCTGTACAACACCGATGCAATTGGAATAAAGATCAGCATACCGGCAATCCCCATGAGACTGCCGCCTACGGACACCGCAACCAGCACCCAGATGGAGGGCAGACCCACGGAATTGCCCACCACGTGGGGATAGATCAGATTACCTTCAATCTGCTGCAGCACCAGGAACATGATCACAAAGGCCAGGGCCTGCATGGGATTGATCATCAGGATCAGGAACGCCCCCACGACACATCCGATGAAGGCCCCCACAATGGGAATCAGAGCGGTCACAGCGATGACAATTCCCACCAGCAACGCGTAGGGGAATCGAAATATGGTCATAACAATAAAGAACATGCTTCCCAGGATCAGCGCTTCGATACACTGCCCTGTGATAAATTTGGAAAACGTGTAGTGGGAAAGGCTGCATACACGGCAAACCTTTTCCACGGTTTTATTCGGAAATATAGCCTTCAGCAGCCTGGTGCACTGCCGGGAAAGCTTTTCCTTCTGGGTCAATACATAGATGGCGAAGATAAAAGCAATGACAAAATTAGTGACGGAGCTGACCACCATTTTCGTCGCCGACATGGTATAGCTTAAGACGCTTCCTGCGCCATTCACCGCGAAGTCCTTGATGCTGTCCAGCCATTTTCCCCAATCCAGCTCCATGGATTCAATGTAATCCACAACCGCCCCTTTCCCGGCAAAAAGCTCCTCCAGCCAGGTCTGGGCTCTGGGAATGAATTCCGTCATAGCTGTGCCGACACTTGCAAAGGTCACTCGCAGCTGCGGTACCAGCACCCCCACCACAATAGCGATGATCAGCACCACACACAGCAGTGTCAACACAATACAGATCGGACGGGCTAATGCTTTCAGGATCTTATGGGACTTCTTAGTGTCAGACTGGATGCCCGCAAATAATTTCCGTTCAAAAAAGGACATTGGTATATTCATACAAAAGGCAAAGGCACCGCCCAGCGCAAAGGGGTAACACACACCCCAAAGAAAGCCCAGCCACTGAAGAACGTCGCCAAAATTAATCAGCAGGGCACACAGAACAACCGTAAAGGTGATAATTAGCAGGATTTTTTTTGTATTTTTTCTGTTCAGATCCATGAGGGTCACTCCTTTTGCTGCATCTTGAAATTCTTTTACATAGAGTATACCTGTTTTTTCCAGATCTGGCAAAGACTTTATGGTTTTTTTATAAAATTTTTATTTGCTTGACAAATACACGTTTCTTGCATATAATAGGCATAGTTTCGGCGATACTTATTCGTGAGAATAAATATTGCGAGCCATATAGAAAAGGCAACGACGGGAACAAGTAATTGCAGACGGAAGGTACAGAAAGTAACCGGCTGATGAGAGGTGCACGTAAGAACTCTGCAAGGAATACATCCCTGAGCTTCACACCGAACCCCGCTGCGGGCAGTAGGCTGTGACGGAATGCAACCGTTAGATTGCGGGAGTGCTGACAGGCACTTGCCAAGGCAGACGATGCGAATCGTCTGTGAACAAAGGTGGTAACACGGGAATCTTACTCTCGTCCTTTTTGAGGACGGGAGTTTTTTAATATCATACTAGGAGGAATGAAACATGACAATCTATGACGAACTGGTTGCCCGCGGGCTCATCGCCCAGGTGACCGATGAAGAGGAGATCAAGGAGCTGATCAACAACGGAAAGGCCGTATTTTACATCGGTTTCGACCCCACAGCAGACAGCCTTCACGTGGGCCATTTTATGGCGCTCTGCCTGATGAAGCGGCTCCAGATGGCCGGCAACAAGCCCATTGCCCTGATCGGGGGCGGCACCGGTATGATCGGCGACCCGTCCGGCCGCAGCGACATGCGCCAGATGATGACGGTGGAGACGATCCAGCACAACTGCGACTGCTTTAAAGAGCAGATGAGCAAATTCATCGACTTCTCCGAGGGAAAAGCTATGATGGTGAACAACGCTGACTGGCTGATGGACTTGAACTACATCGATGTTCTGCGGGAGGTGGGCCCCCACTTTAGCGTGAACCGTATGCTCACCGCCGAGTGCTACAAGCAGCGTATGGAGAAGGGCTTAAGCTTCCTGGAGTTCAACTACATGATCATGCAGAGCTACGACTTCTACTACATGTTCCAGCACTACGGCTGCAACATGCAGTTCGGCGGCGACGACCAGTGGAGCAACATGCTGGGCGGCACCGAGCTGATCCGCCGGAAGCTGGGCAAGGACGCCTACGCCATGACCATCACCCTGCTCTTGAATTCCGAGGGCAAGAAGATGGGCAAGACCCAGTCCGGAGCCGTGTGGCTTGACCCAAACAAGACCTCCCCCTTCGAGTTCTACCAGTACTGGCGGAATGTGGCCGACGCGGACGTCTTAAAATGTATCCGCATGCTGACCTTCCTGCCTCTGGAGGAGATCGACAAGATGGATTCCTGGGAAGGCGCCCAGCTGAATACCGCCAAGGAGATTCTGGCTTTCGAGCTCACCAAGCTGGTTCACGGCGAAGAGGAAGCCACCAAAGCCCAGGAAAGCGCAAGAGCCCTGTTCTCCAGCGGCAATGCGGCCAACATGCCCTCCACCGAGCTTGCCGCTGATGACCTTGCAGACGGCTCCATCGACATCCTGACCCTGCTGGTAAAAGCAGAGCTGGTTCCCACCAAATCCGAAGCGCGCCGCGCCGTAGAGCAAGGCGGCGTCTCCGTAGACGGCGAAAAAGTAACTGATATCAAGGCGCTTCTTGAAATGGAAAAATTCAAAGGCGACGGTATCGTCTTAAAGCGAGGAAAAAAGAACTTCCGGAAAGTAACACTGAAATAAGGATGCAATCCCCGGTATGCCAACAACGTAGCCCAGGAGAAAGCGCGTCTGATATGGGGATACCCTTTCCCCTGGGCGACCCTTTGTCCATATCCTGGACGCCCCTTTCCCTAGGCGGCCCTTCTACGGCAGCTTCAATGCCTCTCTGCCGAATCAAAAGTCTCGCAGAACCGCCCGGAAAAGGACGGCTCCTCCCCACCGGCATACAGATGTGACGTATCCCCGATTCCGCCGGCCCGAAACGCTGCGATCCCTTCCCTGCGCTCCTCCGAATAAAAGGTAGAGACAGAGGTTGGCGCCAGACAGGTATGATGCCACAGAATCATGGGAGATACATTCATCAGATGGCTTAACAGCACGCTTCCCAGACCAAAATGGCAGAAAAACACCAATGTATCCCGATTCGCCCTGGTCACCCGGTAGATATCACCGTCCCGCTCATAGCCGTGCTCCGCCAGAATCTTATCAAAATTCTCTGTCACCCATCGGTACTCCTCACCCACTTTCCCAGCCTTCATGTTATCCTGGGAGGCCCAGAGATCACGTCGAAAGAGATCTTCCTCCTTCGTCCAGTCCGCTGGCATCCAGTCCCATGCGATAGAACTGGCGTCCTTCACATCTGGCCTCCGTATCTGCGGAGCAAATTCCCGCAGCCACTCACACTCCGTCGCCGTCCGGTTCATCTTCTTTAGAGTTGGAGCCGCCGTATCCTTGGCTCTTCCCAGCGGGGATACATAAAAATCCTTCACCTCAAGCTTCGAAAGCCTCTCGGATAGAAGCTCCGCTTCCCTCCAGCCCTGGGTTGTCAGTGAATCATGTTCATAATCCGGGTCTCCGTGCCGTATAATTAATATTCTCATCGTGCAATTATTTCCTTCTAAAATTGATTTATTACAACTAATTTATTTTGTTTCTTTTGCAGTCCGCTTTCCAGAAATGCGGGAACGCTGCTACCGTCTCCGCCGACGTCTTCTTCGGGAAGAAAATCTGTCTCCGCCACGCCGTCCTCCTGCAGAAGAACCATACCTGCCGCGCTGTCTTCCCGTGGAAGAGCCATATCCGGAGCGCCGTCTCCCCCGGGGGTAGCGGGTACGATTGAGATAATCCCTCCACCGATAGATTCCAAAGCCTGCTGCCGCTACAGCCAGCAGTCCGGCGATTATCAGCAGGATCCCCTTCACATTCACGCGAACCACTTTCTTTTCCACCGGTTCTTCCGCTCCCCCTGGCGGCTCCACCTCATGAAAATCGTATTTTTCTACCTTTGCTTCGGTCCGCTCCACTCCCACAGAGCCAACCACATGACCTGCATATGTATATTGCAGGATTCCGGCTGTTTCTTTGCTCTTAGGCTCATCCACAATCTCCATTTTCGCACTGGAGAATTCCACATCCTTTGGAAGTACGATGACAGCTTCTTTATCAATGTCCGCATACACTCCGCCGGACAGGAAATCACCTGCCGTTTGCTCCGATTTTTCATCCGTCTCCATATGCTCCGCAATATTATAGGTACGGAAATTGTCAAAGCCGTAATTGAGAAGCTTGATGGAATCCTCATATTGCTCGGTAGGCTTCTCCTTCATAACCACGCACACCAGCGTCATGCCATCCTTCTGGGCAAAAGTCACCAGGGTGTTGCCTGCGGCCTCCGTATAACCGGTCTTGCCGCCGATACAGTATTCATAATAGTACTTTTCCCCCTGCCAGAGCATCTTGTGATGATTGGTCAGATACGTGATCTCATCCGGGTGCTTGTTAGTGGGCGGAATATTATACCGCTTGGTGGCGGTAATCTGCCGGAACAAGTCATTTTTCATGGCTTCCCGGGCAATCAGCGCCATATCGTAGCAGCTGGTGTAATGCTGTTCATCCGTCAGACCGTGGGGATTGTTAAAATGTGTGTCCACACAGCCCAGATCCGCCGCCCGCTCATTCATCTTGTCCACAAAATCCTGGTACGTACCGCCCACATGCTCCGCAATGGCATAGGCGCACTCGTTGGCGGAATTCAGCATCAGAGCATACAGACACTGCTCCATGGTCATGACCTCGTCCACATCCCGCCAGATACCGGAGCCCTCCGTCTGATGAACGCTGTTGTAGGAGAAGGTAACCTGCTCCTCCAGGCGGCTGTTCTCTATGGCCAGAAGGGCCGTCAGTATCTTGGTGGTGCTGGCCGGATATTGATGCTCATGGGAATTCTTCTCATATAAAACCGTGCCGGAATTCAGCTCCATGACAATCGCGTTATTCCCGATAATCTGGGGCGCGCCCGGCCATGTCTCTTCCGGCTTCTTCTCCACAGCTGTTTTGTCGCCTGTACCCAACGGATTTCCAGTTGCCGTCTGGCCATCTGTGTCGGATGGATTCTCTTCCGCTGGCGGATTTCCTGCGTTAGACGCCTTTATCGTAAGACCGCCGCCCCATAGACAAAGGCAGGCGATCAGCAGTAAGCAGATTGCGATTTTCTTCGTTTTCATGTTATGCTTCCTTTCAAAAACCATCTTTTTTAGTGTAGCATAACCTTTTCCATATTTCAACCGCGGAAATCACTCCAACTCATTTATTTTCCTGTATGATCTTCTGCGTGAGCTGTTCCAAGAATTCCTTGGATGTGGCCCAGCGGTATCCGTCCTCATTGGTAAAATCATATCCCGACAATTTTTCCAACGCCATGCTGCAGATATATTCATACAAACCCTGCTGTTCACTTTTATAAATGATTGCATACAAAGGCTTCATTGCCCGTTTTCCCATCCCCAACACCTTTTCGTACCTCGCGCTCTTCTTTATATCCGGCATCCAGTCTCCCCGCAATACGGAATCGGGATCCTCCCTCTGCTTTTCCACAATCTCCTCCGCTAAGGTCTGAAGCTCCAGCGCAATCTCTTCCATTGTACTGATATCCACGTCTTTCCAAAATAGGGCCTCATCCACGCCATCCACAGTGATTCCTGCCCACTCTTCGGTAAAGGAATCCTGCTCTTTCCCCTTCGGATCATACGTGCTTTTCAGATAGTCCCCCATACGTTCCTCGTAGGCAGCTATGGCCTGCTCCAGCGCTTTCAACCCCTCCGGTGTTTCTGATTTTTCATATAGCTTTCCTAATTCCGCCTCCAGCTCCTCCCTGCTATAGGTGACCTCGC
Source organism: uncultured Lachnospiraceae bacterium (assembly GCA_902463835.1). GTDB lineage: Bacteria > Bacillota > Clostridia > Lachnospirales > Lachnospiraceae > 14-2. Next base: position 6,490 of record CABQGZ010000042.1, on the reverse strand, counting down.
TGCCTGCGGAATCAGGAACATCCAAACAAAAGGTGCAAACATCCATGTTTTCAATGGTAGAAAAAAGCCAGATTGCATTCTCCATCATAAGCGAAGCGTTTTCCTGCTCCTGGCGCACCGTGATCGGCTCCACCTTCTCGTATCGCAGGATCAATCCATAGGGTCTGGCACTTGTCTGTAACTCCATGCCTCTGCCTTCGTAACATACCGGGGATGGCAGAAGCCCGATCAGCCGCCCGTTGGCCACATGATCGCCGATATAGGGATTCCGGTTGGCGGAAAGCTGTTCATACAGCTCCTCCCCGGATACCACCTTCGTCTTTTTATCGCCATGCTCCAGCCCTTCTGTGCCTCCATCACCACCTCCTCTGGTCGTCAACAGCACTACCGCCGCGACCACAATCACCAGGACAGCGCCAATGCCCGCCCAGGTGGAGGGCTTTTTATAGTTTAAGGCATGACGGATTCGTGCTTTTGTGCTCGTCTCTCCAAATGCCAGCGGAACAGACAACCCGCCGCCCTGCACGGACAGATTCAGCAGACTCCTGGAATAGGCGCCGCGGATATCCGTGGCAGCGGATTTTAGTACCTGCTCGTCACAGGCCATCTCCATATCCTTTGTCATGAGAGAAAAGGCAAGCCATACCAGAGGGTTGAACCAGTGAAGCACTACCCCCAGATAACAGACAGGCTTTATGATATGATCCAGCCGCTTTTTGTGCATCCTCTCGTGGGTAAGCACGTAGCTTCGCTCTTCCGCAAGCCCCAACGGCAGATAGATGCGAGGCCGGAAAAGCCCTATCAAAAATGCCGTGTCAATCCTATCGCTCTCATAGACCGGGCAACAGCCCCTGGTTTTTCCTTCGATCAATACTGCCGTCCGCAAGCTGCTCTTAAGCTTCTGTGTTTTAACAATTGCATGCAGCAGCAACACCAGCACTCCTGCTGCCCACACCAGCAGTAACAAAGAAAATAAATTTCCCAGCACATTCACTTTCCCTGCACCGGATAGTGTCGCACCCGCCTTCTGGATTCCACGGGTAGTCACCTGGTCCACCGCGTCAATACCTGTCTGAATCTTCACTGTACTGCCAGAAATAGAAGTACCACTCTGGTAGCAAATTGCGTCCGCTCTGACCGGGATCAGACTGAGCACGGATTCCATCGTAACCGGGCACAGCAGCCGAAAAAATACCAGCAGCCACAGGAAGCAGGAATACTTCCTGGGCGCTTTCTTCAGCAAAATCCGAAGCAAAAGCACCCCCGCGATCACAAAGCTGGCGCTAAAGCTCATATTCAATATCCTGGAAAAAATAATATCCATAAAAACCTCCTAACGTGCGGCGTCTTCGATCATCTGTTTCAATTCCTGGGCCTCCTGAGCTGTCAGCTTCCGATCCTTCAAAAAGGCCGCCAGAAAGGCCGGAAGGGAATTGCCAAAGCTCTTTTCCAGCAGCGCTTCGCTCTCCTGCTTCTGGACCTCCTCCTTCTTCACGAGGGACGTTACGGTGGCATTCTCATTCTTCAATATTCCCTTCTCACAGAGCTTGCGCAGCACCGTGTAGGTGGTTGCTTTCTTCCAGCCCAGCTGCTCTGCGGACAGCTTCACCAGGGCAGTAGAATTGATGGGCTCCTGCTCCCACACCAGCTGGGCAAAGCGATATTCTCCATCGGCAATTTTTTGTATCTCCATATCTCTTCCTTCTTTCTTTTCTCCTCTTCATGTATGCAAAAAGGTTTATTGTTATAAACCTAGTTTATAACAATAAACCTTTTTTGTCAAGATAGAAGTTTCCTATTCCTTCTGGCGAAGCTCCATATGCAGCTTCATTCCCAGCCCTTCCGCATAACGCACCAGCACATCCAGGGTTGGGGTGAATTTTCGACCTTCTATCCTTGCAATGTTCGGACGCTTCATTCCGGTGATGTCGGCAATGTCCTGCTGGGTCATCTTCTTTTCCTTGCGAATCCGTACCAGTTCATCGACGATATCAGTGCTAAGCTCCTGCTTGTACTGCTCAATGACCGCTGAAAAATTTTCGCTTTGGATGGTATAGTCCATGGTTTTCCTCCTGCTTTTTGTATAGGTGCTCGTTTCTTTTTATTTTCCTTGACTTCTTCCCCGTTCTAATATATAATAGTTGAAAAGAAATGGGTTTTTCGACCGTACAGCTATTGCTCAAGCGGGGTGCTCGTTTCTTTTTTTACTCTCAGCATATCATATAAATATTTTTTTCCATTGTCATCGTGTCTTACCAACATTCGCACAGCAAAAACATTATATCTTTCAATGCTTCCCTGCTCATCATATACCGGCAAAGCAAACCTTGAGTCATATCTATACCATCCATATCTGGCATTTTTCTTGTGCTTTAACTCATAATTAGGCGAACATGATCTGTTTGTAGCAATCTGTATCAATTCTGGCAAGCCTTGCGCCGCATTTGCTTTGGCCTTCGCAAGTGTTCCCTTCAATCGTGCCGTATCCATAGAATTCGTAAATTCATCTGGGAAATCATTGCCAATATATATCTGTTCGGAAGTTTCACTAATCTCATAGTAACTGCCGACATATTCTTTTAAATACTGCTCTACCTCACTCCAATTAATCTTCCGCTTTCCCTTAAACCGAATATCATGAATCATGACAATTTTATTTCCATCCAGATCCTCAATGATATTGATTTTCCGATCCATCGACTTTCCCTCTTTTATTCGTAGAAAATATATTTTATAACTCTGTTCGAATCATTTGTGATACATTTATTGTATCACAAATGATTCTGCATTGCAATATTTTTTACGAAATCTATCGGAGACTTTATGGATGTGCCCTGTCGATGCTAGCGGCAAATCAGAAGCCGGCGGAATAACTTTTCTCCCGCCGGCTCCTTGCACAATTTTAAAATTGAATTCCCATCTCCGTAAGCTCTGCCTTCACCTCGTCATACATCTGCTGCCATTGAGCCACCGGCTGGATGGTTTCCATGTCGTAGGCCTGATCAAAGCGGACGCCCTTGTTGCCGCCCTCCATACGGAATACATGCTCGTACTTCTCCAACAGCTTCAGCACGATCTCGTTGGCCTGACTTCTGGTCATGCCCTGGCGCGCCACAGCCTTGCCCACCTCGCCCATCAGGCGAACCTCCAGGCCGGTGCCGTTGGGCTCGTTGCCGTTGGCGGCCCCAAGTCCCTCCAGATGACCTCCGCATACGGTGACAACGATGGAGTTGGCCGCCACCTCGTACAGCAGCTCCTTTGTCATGGCTCCGCTGGAAGGCCACAGGTCGCACACGATAATAGCAGGCGCCTTCTTTGCAAAGGTCTGACACAAAACCGCCTGCAGCCACAGACAGCCCCTGGCTGTGGTAGCCACATCCTGAATATGGATGGGGTGGCACAGATGATAGTCTGCCATACAGATCAGATTGGCCGCCAGAATGGAGGCGATCATCACCACCGTGCTGCCCGGCGCGTCTCCGCCCAGGCCGCCCACCATGGTGCAGGCCAGGGAGGCATTCTTCATGCCGTAATCCAGAGAGCTTGCGGCACGCACCAGATTGCCGTTGTCGATGATCAGCTCATTGAACATGGCAACCAGATGAGAGTCGCAGGGACGCAGCCGCCGTTCGTTGGCCGCAGCCAGATCTCCGGACTCTGTCACTGCGCTCTCCGCTGCCAGAAGTCCCATTCCCGGTCTTCCCACCTCCGCAAGGGCCTTGTGCAGATACTCCAGCTCCCGGCGCACCGCGATGACCTCCGTAGGTTCCCCGCTCTTTACTGCGTAGCCGTCCACATCCACAAGAGAGCCGCAGGTCAGAAGATCGATCACCGGCTCCTGGGCCACACTCTTGATGATTGGGTAATACAGCTTTTCCGGTGTGGGACAGCCCGGATTGCCGGCCCAGATGGCGGGCTCTCTTCTGTCCTCGATGCCGCGGGCTACCAGGGTGTAAGCATCCTTGCCCTCCCCCATGGTGAGCTCCGTCTTCATGTTCCGGATTCCCTCGTCAATCTCTTCCTCGCTGAACTTGATAATCCTCTGGGTGCTCATATTGTACACGCCGGTCTCCAGAATCATCCGCTTCGCCGCTGCGAACATATCGTCAAAGAGCTGATCGTCCTCCGGAATAATCACCTGCTTGTCCCAATCAAATTCATAATCGTCCACAATGTCACGAACCGTATCAATGATATAGTCCATGTCCCAATCGTCCTTCGTCACCTTCTCGCCGGTGTGGCTGCGCTCACAGAGCTCCAGATATTTTTTCGCGTCCATGTTCTCCTCCTGTAAAAACAGGCCGGAGAAGGATAAAATAAGATTTCAATCGGTTCTCCGGCCTTTCTATGTTGTTTTTCGCGGCTTCCTTAATGTGAAAGCTTCCTATAGACGTATTTTAGTACAATTTTTCGTATTTGGCAATATACAAAATGAAGATTCTGCCCTTGACCCCTTATGGCAGTCTATTTCCGGCGGAAAGATAGATTTTATACCATTCCTCACGCGTGAGCGTGATATCCGCAGCTTTCAGACAATCCTTAAGTCTTCCCTCGTTCATAGTGCCAATTACGGGCTGCATTTTTGCCGGATGGCGAAGGATCCAGGCGAGGGCAATGGTCACTGGCGAAACACCATATTTTTTTGCGATTTCACCCAGCGTTTCATTCAGCGCAGGATATTTGTCGCTTCCGATAAAAACGCCCTCAAAAAAGCCGTACTGGAAGGGGGACCAGGGCTGAACGGTTATATCGTTCAGACGGCAAAAATCAAGCACGCTGCCGTCACGGTTTACAGCGGCATCATTTTCCATATTGACATTCAGACCTGCCGTTACCATCGTCGCGTTTGTTATGCTGAACTGAAGCTGATTAGCCGCAATTTTCTGATTCAAGTATTTTTCAAGCAGCATTATCTGCATCGGATTGTGATTTGAAACACCGAAATGCCGCACCTTGCCCTCGCTGTGAAGTTTATCAAAGGCTTCCGCTACCTCCTGGGGTTCCACCAGGGCGTCGGGGCGGTGCAGCAGCAAAATGTCAAGATAATCCGTTTTAAGTCGCTTTAAAATTCCGTCCACAGCGGAGATAATATATTCCTTTGAAAAATCAAACATACCGTTTCTTATTCCGCATTTTGACTGTATGATCAGCCTTTCGCGGACTTCAGGAGACATATTTACTGCTTTCGCAAAAATTTCCTCGCTGCTTCCGCCACCGTATATATCCGCATGGTCAAAAAAGTTTGCGCCCTTTTCCAGCGCCGTATTTATAAAGCTCTCCGCCTCACTGACTGTGAGTCGGTTCATTCGCATACAGCCGATTGCAATCTGCGGCACCGACATATCCGTTTTGCCTAAAATAATATTTTTCATATATTATTTGCCCCTTTCATTGTCTGCAAAATTAGTAAGCATGCATCCATCTTACCATAACTATGTCTTTTTTTCAATCTGGCGTACCTATATTTTCTGCAAAACAAAAGCATCTGCCCCCAGACGTTTTCACGCTGCGAGGCAGATGCTTCTGTTTTATCTCTTCCTATTTATCTGTCTTTTCCTTTTGCTCCGGCGCTTTCTTCTTTTTCCGGACGATTACTACTGCTGCAACAGCCGCTATCACGACAACTGCTGCAATCACCACAGGAATTACCCAGGACGAAGACGACGCATCACTGTCTTTTTTATTTGTCCCTGTCTTGTTCTTATCTTTGGCAGTGTCATTTGTCTTATCTTTGTCTTTGTCGGAATTCTCTGTCTTATCTTTATCCTTGGATGGTTCCGGGTCTTTTGGTGTATCCTGCTTACTCGGATCCTCTGGCGGGTTTTCCGGTTCCACATCCCCAGGGTCTGCCATATATTTGAAATCCATGGGGCCCCAGCCGATATCCATAGCGTCATAGAACTCAAACTCGTTGGTCGCCGGATTCAAAATGGCAATTCCGTCCAGGGTTGCAGCATCTGTATGCTCTGTGACAGAAGCCGTATAGAACTTGTCGTTCTCTCCCCAGTAATCGGAAATGAGATAATAGCTTGTGTTGGCCTTCAGCGTAACGCCGCCTTCGATATTGGCGTACACAAAGCCTTCCTCCTCCGCACCCGTTGTAGTGCAGGTAGCAACCCCATAGTCCAGCACCGGATTGCCTTCCGTGTCATGAATCATAAAGTTGCGGGTTGCAAGGGCGCTGCCTGCCGTGTACCATCGGCCGATAGCCGTGACTTCAAGATCCTTGGCGCCAACCGTGATCCGCATACCTGCAAAGCCTGCCGGAAAGATCACTTTTGCCCCAGGTACATTGGACTCTTCTGCATTCCAGACCTTTTTGGAATAAGACACCTCCACTTTATCTGTCGCCTCCGACGCGGCTGCCGGAAGCACCATTCCCATACACAGTGCACATGCCATCGCAAGCATGGCTATCTTTTTCAATGTTTTTTTCATACGTTCCTCCTTAGATGCTTTGACGCTTCTTAAAATAATAAACAACTGCTAA
>CABQGZ010000041.1 GCA_902463835.1 uncultured Lachnospiraceae bacterium | reverse complement strand
CCAGCGGATGGCGCAGGGCTTTTGTTGGTTTTGGAGCCGAGCTGGGACGTCATTTCCAGCAGTCCGGCGGCGGTACCATGGTGTACTTTGACAGTGGGCATTTGATGTATGGCGGCTGGGATGGACAGAGCTACAATGCGGGAAACTGGGGAGCAGGATATGACAATTTTTCGGCAGACGATACCTTCCACCTGCGCATTGTGGTGCTGGATGGCCGGGTCAGCGTGTACGTCAACGATTCCACGGAGCCTACCGTGTTTGGACTTCCTGCCGATTATCAGGGGGGATATATCTATCTTGCCTCCAACTCTACGGGAGCAGAATTCTCGAATCTGACGGTGAAGGAACTGGAGCATCAGGAGTTGGATCGATTCGTCAGCTATTATTCGGAGGACATTACCTATGGCAGCGGCAATGCCAGGGATCTGACAGAGGCGGAACCGCTGAAATATTGGACGGAGCAGGCCGGAACGATTACCAGAAATGATATATCGTCTGAAATTAATGGCGTAGGAGCAGGAACGATCTGCGACGATCTGTATATGGCGGAGCTGTTCTTAAAGGAGCAGACCTATAAGAGCTTTGAATTGAATGTGGATGTCAAACGGGGAACCAGCGGATGGCGCAGAGCTTTTGTTGGTTTTGGAGCCAAGCTGGGACGCCATTTCCAGCAGTCCGACGGCGGTACCATGGTGTACTTTGACAGCGGGCACCTGATGTATGGCGGTTGGAATGGACAGAGCTACAATGTGGGAAACTGGGGAGCAGGATATGACGGTTTTTCGGCGGATGAAACATTCCACTTGCGTATTGTGGTACAGGATGGCAGTGCCAGCGTATATGTGGACGACTATGAGAACCCTACTGTCTTTGAACTTCCGAGCAGCTATCAGGGAGGATATATCTACCTTGCGTCCAATTCTACGGGAGCCAGCTTTTCCAATCTGACAGTGAAAGAACTGAAAGACAAAGGAAATGATTTTGACGCTTATGCAGGTTATTATTCTGATAATATTACGTATGGCAGTGAAGATGCCCGGGATTTGACAGAGGTAAATCCGGGGGAATACTGGCGAGAGATGGATGGGACAATTACCAGGCGGAAAGTACAGCCTGTGGATGGCCTGGAGAACCAGCCGGTTTGCGACGATCTGTATATGGCGGAGCTGTTTTTAAAGGAGAAGACCTATAAGAGCTTTGAATTGAATGTGGATGTCAAACGGGGAAGCGACGGATGGTGCAGAGCCTTTGTGGGCTTTGGAGCCGAACTGGGATGTCATTTTCAGCAGTCCGGCGGCGGAACGACGGTGTATCTGGATAATAATACGTTGCGGTATGGCGGCTGGGATGATCAAAACGCCGTGTACAAGGAAGGAGACTGGGGCCTGAGCTACAAAGGGATTGGCAAAAATGATACCTTTCATCTGCGTGTTGTGGTGCAGGATGGCAGAGTCAGCGTATATGTGAACGACGATGAGAATCCCACGGCCTTTGAACTGCCCGGCAGCTATCATGGAGGCTATATCTACCTTGCTTCCAACTCTACGGGAGCCAGCTTTTCCAATCTGACGGTGGAAGAACTGGAAGACAAAGGAAATAATTTTGAAGCATATGCAGGTTATTATTCCGATAATATTGCATATGGCAGTGAAGATGCCCGGGATCTGACAGAGGTAAATCCGGAGGAATACTGGCGAGAGATGGACGGAACAATTACCAGACGGAAAATACAGCCTGTGGATGGCGTGGAGAACCGTCCGGTCTGCGACGACCTGTATGTGGCGGAGTTATTTCTGAAGGAACGGAAGTACGAGAATTTTGAATTGAATGTGGATGTCAAACGGGGAAGCGACGGATGGTGCAGGGCCTTTGTGGGCTTTGGAGCCCAGCTGGGGTGTCATTTCCAGCAATCCGGCGGCGGAACGACGGTGTATCTGGATAATAATACGCTGCGGTATGGTGGTTGGGATGATCTGAACGCCGTGTACAGGGAAGGAGACTGGGGCCTGAGCTACAAAGAGATTGGCAAAAATGATACCTTTCATCTGCGCATTGTGGTACAGGATATGGAAGCAATGGTGTATGTAGGAGATTCTGACAAGCCTACCAGCTTTGGTTTGGATGGCAGTTACCAGGGGGGCTATATCTACCTTGCTTCCAACTCCACGGGAGCCACATTCTCGAATCTGACGGTAAAGGAATTGGAAGACAGCGGCACGGACAGTACGTTTGACCGATTTGCCAGCTATTATTCGGATTACATTGCGTTTGGTAGCGAGGCCGCCTCGGATCTGAGACAAACAAACCCAAAGAATTTCTGGAGATCAGAGGACGGTAAGATTATCAGAAAGAAAACACGGGCCAGTGATATACGAGACCGGAGCTTTATCGCAGAGCTTTTCTTGAAGGAGAGAACCTACGAGAACTTTGAGCTGAACGTGGATATTACAAGAGGAACCAGCGGATGGCGGAGAGCCTTTGTAGGCTTTGGAGCTGAGATGGGACGTCATTTTCAGCAGTCTGGCGGCGGTACCATGGTGTATTTGGATCATAACAGCTTAAGATACGGCGGCTGGGATGATGAGAATAGTACCTATAAGGAAGGCGACTGGGGACGTTATTATGGCGGGATTGGCGAGAATGATACATTCCATTTGCGCCTACAGGTGATGGGCGGAGTGGCCTATGTGTATGTGGGGGATTCCACGGAGCCTACCAAGTTTGCCGTGTCGGAAGACTATGACGGTGGATACATTTACCTGGCCAGTAACGCCTCAGATACCACCTTTGCAAATCTGACGGTGAGGGAGATATTGGAAGGGGAGTTTAATAATTTCGCTGATTATTCTTCCTATTATACAGAACGTGTATCGGATGAGGCGCTTGTTGGTGTGGATCCGGCCAGGTACTGGACAGAGTTGGATGGCGTGATTACCAGAAAAAAACAGAACATGGGTAGGAACCAGCAGCATGACAAATGGAATGAATGCAGTTATCATCTGGACAAGATGGCATACCTGTTCCTGAACGGAGCATACACGGAACATGAGAATTATCAGATTGAGTTGGATTACAAAGGGGGCACCGGGGCCTGGGGCAGGGCTTATATGGGCTTTGGAGCAGGGATGGCGTGTACCTGGCGAGAAAAGGACGGAGGAACCGTATTCTTTGTGGATGGTTCGGGAACCACGAACTTTGAAGGAAATCTGTACGGAAACGGTGCGGTTATAAAGGATACGTTTGGAAAGCGTCTGGAGAATTATAAGAGCGGGGAAAGACATCACATGAAGTTGGTGTGCAGAGGCGGTATCTATACGATCTACGTGGATGATGTGGAGGTGAAAACGCTGGTGGTGAATAAGTACAATCAGGGCGGTCGGTTTTTCCTGGCTACCAACTCCTCCGGCACGGAGTTTTCCAACATTGCAGTTACGATTCTGCCAGATGATGGCGCAAACTTTGAAGGTTATGACGAGTGGTATTCCCCAAATATATCCAGTACGCCTCTTACGGATGTAAAAGAGGGAACCAACTGGTCCATCGTGGATGGGATTATCACCCGCAAGGCGATCGATTTGGACGCGCAGAAGGTGAAGGGCAGCAAGGTCTATGATGTTGATGTTGCTTACCTGTACCTGTCAGACCAAACCTACACGAATTTCAAGGTGGAGCTGGATTACAAACATGGAACCACAGGATGGAGGAGATCGCCCATCGGATTTGGAGCGGAGATTGGAAAGAGCTTTCTGGATAAGAACGGTGGGATCATCTGTTTCCCGCAGCCGGATGGAATTATGCAGATTACCGGAAATATCAAAACCAATGGCCGCTATGGCGAATCAGTTACCTGGGCGACCTATGATATGAACGGTAAGAATGTCTCAACCATCAAACCTTATGATAGCGAGGTGTGGCATCACATGGTTATGGAGGTGGAAGGCGGTTATGTGACGGTTATTATTGATGGCTTTAGCTATCACTATGAGCTGCAGCTCCCCGGCCATTATAAAGGCGGATATCTCTATCTTACATCGAATTCAGCGGCATCCCAGTACCGCAATATTACCATAGAGGATTATTCGGTGCGGGATCAGGGCGGTACCGGATGGAGCCCAAGGCAGGAGGATACCGATTTTGACTTTAGCTACAGGAAGAAGGAAGAGACGGATTCCTTCTGGAAGTGGACTTACAGGAAGATTACACGTATAAAGGATGAATGATAGGAGGGAGGATTCGCTTACTATGCACGGAAGAACTTTGAGAAAAAAGAGTTACAGGATAATACCTCTGGTACTTTCCTTGCTGCTGGTGATGAGTACGCCGATTTCGGCTTCCGCCAGTACCAGGGCGGTACCCAATGAGAATGCGGATCGCTGGGGAACTGGGGCAAGCTGTCCCACATACCCCCATATCAGTGGAAGCTATGAGACCATCGACCGTCTGGAGAGCGTTGCGGAAAACGAGAAGGAATTTGTCATGAAGGTTCAGGCAGGGGGCCATACGCTGGAGCTCTTTCTTACGTTTCCGGATACCGGAGGCTTCCGGCTAAATACGAACAGCAAGGGTTATTTTGAACCGGCGGGTAACGGGAAGATCGTCTACCAGAAAAGTGCTGACGGCAAGGTGACTATGAAAGCGGAGGACGGCACTACAGTAATTTTCGAACAGAAGGATTCCGGGTTCCGGTTGTCCGTCTGTAACGGGGAGGGAAAACGGCTCTTTGGCATTACGCCGGGGCAGATTGGATTCAGCTTTGAGAACGGTAAGGTGATCAAGGTACGTCTGGAGCTTCCGCTGGCGGAGCAGGAGTCCATCTACGGAAGCGGCGAGCGTTTCAATGATTACGATCAGGTTGGAAAAAGGCTGCTTATGTGGAATGTGGATGTGGGCTATAACCGTCCATACAGTTCATTGGCGGACTCGGAGATGTGGAGAGGATATAAGAATATCCCGATTCTCCATAGCAACCGGGGATATACGCTGTTCTTCAATTCCTATTACAGCGGAAGCACGGATATTGGGTGGACAGACAGCAATAAATATACGATGGAGTTCCAGGGACCTGATTTTGATTTCTATGTATGGACGGGAACACCAAAGGAGAACCTTGCGGATTATGCCGGTCTTACTGGAACTACCCTTGTTTTGCCTAAGTGGGCCTTCAGCTATATTCCAGGACAACATTCCAGCGTATGGAATTCGTATGGCGGATCTATGCTGGGAACGATATTGAAGATGCAGCAGGGCTTCAAGGAGTTGGGAACGCCGAATATTGCCGCGGCATACTGCGAAGGCGCCGACATTACAGATGCAAAAATTTATAATGCGTTGAAGAAGACGGGTACCAGGCTTCTGACCTGGAACCCTCCGGATCACAATGTGAACACAATGAAAGGATTTTTGCCGGGAGTTGACACCCTGGATCTGCCCATCACCAAATCGATGACAAATCCCGTTTCCGATGTGGGCTGCTTCGTAGATTTTACGGATCCACTGGCAAAGACGATGATTACAAATCGTGTGGGTAATTATGCCAGGGTAGGCTGGGCAGGCGGACTGCTGGACTTTGGAGAGTTAATCCCGTTACGGGCTTTGTTTCGGGGCAATGGGACTACCGGTGAGGAGATGCACAATATGTTCCCCTACTGGGTGGGCAAAGTGTATCATGAGGTGATGGACGAGACCACAGTGGATGGCGGAGTAACCTTCTCACGAGCAGGTTGTGCAGGAGCGCAGAGCTACACAGCATTTTTTACCGGGGATCAGTACACCGGAACGTATGGAATGTCCCGTCAACTAATTGCAGGTCTGTCAGGAAGCGCCAGCGGACTGACCATGTGGGGAGCCGACCTTGGAGGACTTGATGGTACGCCCAGCGATGAGATGTATGCCAGATCCATGGAATTTTCTGCCTTCCAGCCTATTATGAGGGCTCATGGTACTTCTTCAAGATTTCCCTGGGATTATGGAACTGTGGGGAAGAAAACGTATCAGAAATACTACTGGCTGAGAGAGAATCTGGTGGATAAGATCTACAGCTCCAACATTTCCTCAAGTAAGACAGGATTGCCTTTGACTGTGGCGCTGAACATGGAGTATCCGAATGTGCAGGAGTACGACGGGCTGTATACGACTTATATCTTCTGTGACGATTTTCTGGTGACTCCGGTGATAGAGGAGCAGAGCTATCTCTATGACGTTACGTTTCCGACAGGGAGCTGGTATGGACTGGAGAACGGTGAGAAAGTAGAAGGCGGGGAGACGAAGAAGGTGGAAGCGCCTGTGGATTTCATACCGGTTTATATAAAGGCAGGAGCCGCTATCCCGGTCAAGATTGGGGAAAGTCTGAAGCTTGCCGATAGTATGCAGGATGTGGATACAACAGAAGCTTTGATCGTTACCATTCCGGACGAAGAGCGGGAGAGTCAGTTCTGGAAGGACGAGGACACTTGTGTGACATATACCAGTACCAGAGTTGACGACAGTACCTTTGCGATAAATGCTGGGGAAGGAAATGATGCCATAGCTGTGATTTTAAAAGGAAGCGCTTCTTATGGTGTGACCGTGGACGGAACAAAACTGGAGCGTCTTTACAGCCAGCCCATCTCCAAAGGACAGGCTGGATATTACTGCAGAGATAACGGGCAGACGATCATCAATATCGGAAACAACGACTGGAAGCAGATTGAGATCAGCTTAGGAGAATTTAAGCTGGAGAATCTTATGAAGGACGCAACGGTCAATAATGAAAAGCTGCAGACTACCATCGACGGCGATTATGAGACTATCTATGCAATTAGCACGAAGGAGTCGGAACAGGATCTCATCTATGAGTTAAAGAAAGCCACGGCAGTTGAAACCATCAAGGTAAAGTGGACCAGTGTCTACGCAGAAAAATATAAGGTTTCCATATCTTCTGACGGAAATAATTGGAAGGAAGTTCTGAATGAGGAAGAAGGATACGGCGGAATAAAAGTGATTGATGCGGAAGCGGAAAATGTAAAATATATCAAGATCCATGATGTGGAACGAAAGACTGGTATCATTCCTGTGCTGTATGAGGTGGAGGCCTATGGTGCAGCCGATGAAGAGCATGTGAGCGGGAATCTTGTTCAACAACTGGAAAATTTCCTGTGGGACGTGCTACATGGAGATTTAGAAAAATCTTATGTTATCATCATTTTTAGCATTGCTGTTTTGACCATAGCGGTATCCGCGATTGTAATTGTGGTTCTACGCAAAAAGAAACAAAATAAAATGCATGCTACTAAGGAAGAATAGGAGGAATATTATTATGAAGCTGAAAAAGTTATTGTCCATGTCACTTTGTCTTGTCATGACTGTCGGTCTGCTTGCTGGTTGTGGTAAAGAGTCGGGGGATAACAACGATTCAAATGAGAATGTTAAAAGTCCCGACCCTGGCACGGCGGCGGGAGATCTGGTGATCGACGGTCTGGGAACGGATGAAAACGCGGATTATACTGTGGAGGGAACGGTCACTGTTGCGGTGGATACCGCCCGGGCCACGGACTACGAAGCACTGTTTGACGCGCTGCAGCAGGCTTATCCTAATCTGGAGATTAGCTTTGACTATTTTTCACATTCCACCGAGGACAGTGCGGCGGAATATTTGTCCACACGGGCGGCGGCAGGAAAGCTGCCGGATATCGTCTGGGATGAGGCAGGCAAGGTGCCGCTGTATGTATCCCAAGGCTGGGTATATCCTCTGGATGAATTTGTGAAGGATGACCCAGATTTCCAGTATGTTCCCCAAAATCTGGTGGATAATTATACCTATTGCGGAAAGCTGTATGCCCTTCCTCACCAGGCCCATTTTGAACTGATGTATGTCAACCTGGACGCCTTGGACTCTCATAATCTGGATATGCCTGCGTTGGACTGGACCACGGATGATTTTGAGTCATACTTGAAGGCCTCCACGGACACCACTTATTCCGGAATGGAGAACCTGGGTCAGATGCCCTCCCTTCTTGTCTCCACCTTTAATCCGAACACATCCATGATGGGATACGATGAAGAGGCGAGACGGTTTGATGTGAGCGGAGTGGTGAGATCTTATCAGTATTGTCTTGATATAAGAAATATTCCTGGTGTGGACGCTCAGTCTTTAAAGAGAAGCATAAGCGGCGGCGAGTCGGATTACGTCAAGAAGTTTGGCGGCAGTAGCAGCGGCTTTGAACAGGGGCGTACCTTGTTTCATGGGGTAGGTACCTGGGAATTGGCGGATGCGCAGAACCGCTGGGCAGATAAGAACTGGACTTACTGGACGATTCCACAGAGTCCGGATGGGATAGGGGTTATGCCCTATCATGTGGATCACTGTTTTATGACCACTAGCTGTGAGAATACCAGAGCAGCATGGCAGGTGCTTCGGTTCCTCACCTACAGCACCGAGGGAAATCTGGCAAGGCTCAGCATGTATGATGAAAAAAATGACGGGAAATACATGACGATCAACAAGCTGTACTATCCCACAACCAACAATCCCAAAGTGGCAGAGAAGTTTGAGAGTCTTCCGGGAGTGCAGGAGGTTGACAAGTATCTGTTTGAGAATATCGGTAATTGTAAGCGCTTTGATCTGCTTAAGATTGTGCCGTCATGGAATGACGTAAGGAGTAATTATTTCAGTTCAGATGCGATGAAAACGCTGTGGGATGGTACGTCCTCCATGGTGGAGCCGGTACTCAACGATACCGGAAACAAGGCAAATAAGGCAATGGAAGATGCATGGCGGACCTTTGAAGAGAAGGTTTTGAATGTTCAGAAGGAGTTTGAACAGAACCATACCAACTGAGAAACAGGATAAGGAAAAATGCGAAGAAAAATCAACTTGTTATTGGCGTTTGTGATGATAGCCATGCAGCTTTCCGCATGTGGATTACCACAGACTGCCGGGAAGGACAGCTCCTTTGGCGGGGAAGCAGGTAGTTTTTATACGGAGCAGGCGGTTGAAGGCTGGTATCGGTATGAGGAGGAATGCAGCCTCCCCATACGGGCGGAGGAGGTACGCCTCAATGGAGAGACGGTTTCCTCCTGGCCGGTGACGGTGGCCGGTGGAGAAACCCTGGAATTTCGTATTACAGCTCCGGCGTCCGCAAGTTATTATATCGTGGCAGAATATCACCCAGTGGGTGATATTCTTGCTACGGACGCCCTGTATGAGATCGGGGTAAACGGTGAAGAGGCTATAGAGGCCCAGATCCCCGTTCTGTGGCATGATTCCGTAAGAGGAGCCATGGACAGAGGCGGGAATGAATCTACAAGGAAACAGGAGAGCCTTGAGGAGCCTGTGATAAACCCGTTTCTGTCTTATTCGGACATTTCAAGGGAGACAGCTCTTTGGAAACTGGAGGAGGGGGAGAGCTATACATTTTCCATTACTTCTGAGGAACAGGGGCTGGAGCTCTCCAGTCTTGTGCTGTGCCGGATGGAAGAGAACAGCACAGGGGCAGACAGGAGGGTGGATGATGTTCCTACAATTTCCATTGAGGCGGAGGAGTATTCGCTGAAGTCAGATTCTTATATCAGAGCGTCATCTGCGCGAGATGCGTCCTTAAGTCCTTATGACACGTATCGTAAAAAGATCAATATGATTGACAGCTCTGCCTGGAAGAATATTGGACAGAAGATATTATGGGAATTTGAGGTTGAGGAGGAGGGCAATTATCGTCTCGGCCTTCATGTAAAACAGAATGAAGATGTGAATAAGACGGTTTTCCGGACCATTGAGATAGACGGCGGAATTCCTGCCGGAGAATGGGAGGCTGCAAAGATTCCTTATACAGGAGCCAGCGGATATCATAACAGCACCTTTCAGGATGAGGAGGGTGATTTGATCCTGCACCTTACAAAGGGGAAGCACACCATAGCCATGATGGTAAGTATAGGGGATTATAAGAGCGTATATGACGAGATCCGCAGACTGATGGATGATGTAAATGATCTGGGAATGGCACTGCTTCGTATTACTGGCGGGGTGACAGATGAAAACCGCACCTGGGACATGGACGCCTATATGCCGGACGCTTCTGCCAGAATCGAGGAGTATGCAGATAGAACAAAGGAGCTTTACCAAAATCTGGAAGAAATAGACGGGAAGGAGCCTGTCTATGCCATGGATCTTCTGACTGCGGAGGACAAGCTGAGAAAGCTTTTGAAGGAACCGGAGAAAATACCTGGAAAAACCGAGGATATTTGCCGGGGCGACGATTCTGTCACCAAATATCTGGGAAATGTGCTGTCCTGCCTTTCCAGTCAGGGTGCGTCTGTGGATAAGATCTACTTATACGGAAGAGAAGAGATGCCCAGGGAAGATGTGTCTGTGGCGACCGCCCTCTGGGAAGCTGTGAAGCGTTTTGTGTGGTCTTTCTCCAAGGAGGCAGAGAACGATAATTACTCCATTGGTGAGGCGGAGAGGGACGAGCTGGAGGTATGGGTAGCCCAGTCCACCATCAATATGCAGATCCTTCAGGAACTGTTGGACGAAACATACAATAAGGAGCAGGGTACAAACATCAGACTGAAGGTGCTGCCTGCGGAAAATAAGCTGGTGCTGGCCAATGCAACAGGTACCAATCCGGACGTGGTTCTCTGCGCTTCTGCCGGACAGCCCTTCACCTTTGGCTGCAGGGGAGCCTTGAAGAACCTGCTGGAGTATGACGATTTCCTGGATTTTTATACGGAGAATTACCAGTTGGAGACACTGGTATCAACGGCCTACGGGGACGGCGTATATGGAGCGGTGGATTCCAGAAACTTTTACCTTTTATTCTATCGCAAGGACATCCTTGCGTCCCTGAATCTGCAGGTGCCGCAGACCTGGGATGATGTGGAGACCATGATGCCTACCCTTCTGCGGAACCAGATGAGCTTCTATATTCCGATTTCTGCGCGGTCATCTCTGAAGGGACTTGGCGTGACAACACCCTTTATCTATCAGAGGGGCGGAGAGATCTATTCTTCCGATGGCGGTGCAACGGCCATTGACAGCGAGGAATCGGTGGCAGCTATTACGGAAATGACGGAATTTTACCGGATTTACGGCATGCAGACAACGGTAGAGAATTTCTATCTGAGCTTTCGGTACGGGGAGATACCCGTCGGAATAGGCGATTTCAATACCTATCTTCAGTTGAAGATGGCAGCGCCCGAGCTGGCAGGACAGTGGGGTGTGGCGTTGTGCCCGGGAACGGAGCAGGAGGATGGCAGTATTCTTCGTTATCAGCCGGCCAACAGCACAGCCTCCATGATCTTCGCCAATACGGACAAGCCCAAGGAGGCATGGGAATTTTTGAAATGGTGGCTGGACAGGGATACGCAGTATGAGTATTCCATTCGCAGATGTCAGAGCCTTGGTCTGGAATATCAGTGGAACACGGCAAATATAGAAGCATTTCAGAAACTGCCCTTTGATTCGGATGTGAGGAAAATGGCCTTAGAACAGTGGCTACACCAGAGAGAGGTAACCCCTCATCCGGCCTCCTATATTGTGGAGCGTGAGCTCAGCGGTGTGTGGAACGATGTGGTTATCAGCAATGAGGATATGATGAATTCACTGGATCAGGCTGTGCTGGTGTCCGACCGGGAGATTGAGAGAAAGCTGAAAGAGTTCGGTTATATAGACAACGATGGAAAGCTGATCAGGGACTATAACGTGAAAATACTGGAAATGCTTTACAGCAAGGCGGGAAAAGAGGCGCACGGGAATGAAAAATAAGTGGTATTCTTTTAAAAAATTTTGGGACAGACATGCTTCTTTTGTACTGATGGCGCCCTATGTATTCCTGTTTGGCCTGTTTATTATCATCCCTGTTGGGGCGGCAATCGTATTGTCCTTCACCAACTTTAATGCTATCAGCGCCCCGACATTCGCGGGATTAAGCAATTATGTGAATCTGCTGACCAACGACACGGTGTTTATGCAGAAGGTTTTGCCGAATACTTTGATCTATGCCATATTTGTGGGCCTTGGCGGATATGTACTTGCCTTTTTTATGGCATGGTCCTTAAGCCAGATATCAAAGATTCCAAGAACTATCCTGACGGTTATCCTGTATTCTCCTTCTGTCACAGGCGGCGTATTGCTGTCCACCATCTGGAGCTCTGTATTCAACGGGGATAAAAGAGGATTGCTGAATTATCTGTTGCTGAAGCTGGAGCTTATTGAGAATCCCATCCAGTGGCTGCAGTCCGGGGATTATCTGATGGGGATCATGATCATTGTGGGACTCTGGAGCTCTATGGGCATTGGATTTCTGGCCATTCTCTCCGGTATCATGAATGTTGACAAGGAGATGTACGAGGCTGCCAGAATAGACGGCGTAAAGAATCGTTTTCAGGAGATTATGTATATCACGATTCCGGCTATAAAGCCTCAAATGCTGTTTGGCGCTGTTATGGCTATTGTGAATATTTTCAAGGACGGCGGGACAGGAGTCACCTTGTCCGGCGCCAATCCTACCCCGGATTATGCAGGGCAGTTGATAGCAAACCATATTGACGACTATGGATTTATTCGGCACGAGATGGGATATGCAGCTGCAGTTTCTTTCATGCTTCTGCTGATGATATTTATCCTTTCCAGAGTGGTTTCAAAGATTTTCAGAAGTGACGATGAGTAAGTAGGAGGCGTTGTATGTCAAAGAGAAGAAAGCACCGCGGGCTTGGAAGAAATAATACCGACCCTTCGGGATTTAACAGAAGTCAGATTAAAATATATGCTTATCTGATCCCAATTGCTATCATAATGATGCTGCCCATTGTCTATATCGTGGTGACTGCATTCAAGCCAATAGACGAGCTGTTTGCATATCCGCCCCGTTTTTATGTGAAGAACCCTACCTTTCATAATTTCAGGAGACTGTTTGAGGTTTCTTCCAATACATCCATTCCAGCTGGGCGTTACTTGTTTAATACTATGGTAAACACTGCGGCTATCATGGCACTAAATGTCTGGATCTCTGTAAGTGTTGGATTTGTTCTCTCAAAGAAAACCTTCCGTGGGAAGAACGCAATGCTTCAGATCAATAATATGGCTCTTATGTTTGTTC
>CABQGZ010000040.1 GCA_902463835.1 uncultured Lachnospiraceae bacterium | reverse complement strand
ACATGGGGCTGCCCTTTCCCCGGAGCGTCCCCAGAGCGCATATCCCCCGGAGCGCCCCCAGTGCGACATCCCCATACGCGAAGAACCCGAACCAAAAAAGTAACCAAGATGGAGGAACACAATGATTCTTAAAACAAAACTATTCGGCCAGACCTACGCCTTCAAGGACCTGAAGGAAGTCATGGCAAAAGCCAATGAAGAAAAATCCGGCGACAAGCTGGCCCACCTGGCAGCCGAATCCGCAGAAGAACGGGTAGCCGCCAAAGTAGTCCTGTCGCAGATTACCCTCAAGGATCTTCGGGAACACCCTGTGGTTCCATACGAGACAGACGAAGTGACCAGGATCATACAGGACGATGTCAACGAACCCATATACAATGAAATCAAGTCCCTGACGGTCTCAGAATTCCGGGAATGGATTCTAAGCGAGGAGACCACCGGTGACGACATACACCGAATCTCTCGAGGACTCACCTCGGAGATGGTGGCTGCGGTGGCAAAGCTTATGTCCAATCTGGATCTTGTATATGGCGCCAGAAAAATCCGTGTGACGGCTCATTGCAACACCACCATCGGGGAGGCGGGAACCCTCTCCTCACGGCTGCAGCCCAATCACCCCACCGACGACCCGGACGGCATCATGGCTTCCCTGCTGGAAGGGCTGACCTATGGAGCCGGGGATGCGCTGCTGGGCTTAAACCCGGTGGACGATTCCGTGGAGAGCGTAAGCCGGGTGCTGAAGCGGTTTGCGGAAATAAAGGAAAAATATAAAATTCCCACCCAGACCTGTGTACTTGCCCATGTAACCACCCAGATGGAAGCAATCAAAAAGGGAGCGCCCGCGGACATCATTTTCCAGTCCATCGCGGGAAGTCAGCTGGGCAACACAGCCTTTGGCTTTGACGCGTCAACCATCGAGGAGGCCAGACAGCTGGCATTGCACCAGGGAACCGGAGAAGGACCAAATGTCATGTATTTTGAGACAGGCCAGGGTTCGGAGCTCTCCTCGGAAGCACATCACGGGTCGGACCAGGTGACCATGGAGGCCAGATGCTATGGATTTGCCAAACACTTTTCCCCGTTTCTGGTGAACACGGTGGTAGGCTTTATCGGGCCGGAGTATCTCTATGACGGCAGACAAGTAAGCCGGGCCGGACTGGAGGATCATTTCATGGGGAAGCTCACCGGTATTCCCATGGGCTGTGACGCCTGTTATACCAACCATATGAAGGCGGATCAGAATACCATTGAGGATCTGTCTGTGCTGCTTACGGCGGCGGGCTGTAATTATTTTATGGGAATTCCTCACGGGGATGACGTGATGCTGAACTATCAGACTACCGGATACCAGGAGACGGCGGCGCTGCGGGAAATCTTCGGTCTGACAGCCATAAAGCCGTTTCATGAGTGGCTGCTTCGGATGGAGTATGTGGATGAGCGGGCAGGCTGACGAAGAAGGCGGGAGATGCGTCCCCCTTGTTTTAGAAAATTAATAATAAAAAACGATTTTGCAGGAGGGAAAGAACGTGCGGGAAGATGAAATCAAGCAGATGGTAGAATCCATCTTGAGTCAGATGCTGCAGGAGCCGGCAGATACCACGGCCCACGCTTCTAAGCCAGCGGAAGACCATAGAGCATACCAGGAGAAGGAAAAGGAGGCTTGTCTGCCCGATATCACAAAGATCGATCTGCGCAAGCAGTTTCTGGTGCGTGACGCTAAGGACAAGGAAGGGTATCTGGCCATGAAGGCGAAGACGCCTGCCAGGCTGGGCATCGGACGGGCCGGAGCCAGATACCGGACAGAGACCATGCTCCGGGTGCGGGCAGACCACGCGGCAGCCCAGGATGCGGTATTCAACGATGTAGATGAGGAATTTGTGAAAAAGAACGGTTTTGTATTTGTAAAAACAAAGTGCAAGGATAAGGATGAATATCTGACCCGCCCGGATCTGGGACGCCGGTTTGAGCAGGAGGAGTTGGAGGTGATCCGAAAGACCTGCGGCAATCATCCAAAAGTCGTGCTCATGGTGGGGGATGGGCTGTCCTCCTCCGCCATAGAGGCAAACGCGGCGGAGATGATTCCGGCTGTTGCCCAGGGCTTGAAGCTGCATGGGATCACCCTGCCCCCCATTTTATTTGTCAAATATGCCAGGGTTGGCGCCCAGGATGACGTGGGACAGGCCACGGACGCGGATGTGGTCTGCATGCTGGTGGGGGAGCGGCCCGGGCTTGTGACGGCGGAGTCCATGTCCGCCTACATTGCATACCAGCCAAGACATGGAATGCCGGAATCCAAGCGCACCGTCATCAGCAACATCCACAAGGGCGGAACCACAGCTGTGGAGGCAGGGGCTCATGCGGCGGAGCTGATCTTAAAGATGCTGGACAAGAAAGCTTCCGGGGTTGATTTAAAGTAAAGGAGATCGGAAATATGAAAAATGACGAACTGCGTCCCACCATTCTGGGAATGAAGCTGATATCCAATGTCAGCGACGATCTGGTGAAGGCGCTGAAATTAAAGGAGCGGCACAAGAGTCTGGGGCTGATCACAGCGGACATCGATGATGTGACCTACACGGCTCTGGACGAAGCCACCAAGGACTCCGACGTGGATGTGGTATATGCAAGATCCATGTATGCGGGAAGCGCCAATGCGTCCACCAAACTGGCCGGGGAGGTGATTGGGATCATCGCGGGTCCCAGCCCGGCGGAGGTGCGCAGCGGTCTTAGCTCCATACGGAATTTTATGGAGCATGGAGCATGCTTTGTCAGCGCCAACGAGGACGATTCCATTGTGTATTACGCTCATACCGTGTCCAGAACAGGCTCGTATCTGTCCAAAATCGCAGGGATCCCGGAGGGAGAAGCACTGGCTTATCTGATCGCGCCGCCCTTGGAGTCCATCTATGGACTGGATGCAGCGCTGAAGGCTGCCGATGTGCGCATGGTATCATTTTATGGGCCGCCCTCGGAGACCAACTTCGGCGGCGGACTTCTGACCGGCAGCCAGTCGGCCTGCAAGGCAGCCTGCGGTGCGTTTGCCCAGGCGGTGCGCACCGTGGCCGATTACCCAAAAGAATATGATTAAAGGAGAACGTAGATGGAGTTGAAGGATAGAGATTTAGTATCCGTGCAGGAGACACGGAACCTGCTGGCCCAGGCTCATGAGGCGGCAGGAAAGCTTGCCGCCATGAACCAGCAGCAGATTGACCGCATTGTGGAGGCTATCAGTCGGGCCGGAATTACTTATGCAAAACCCCTGGCCATGCAGGCGCAGGAGGAGACCGGCTTTGGCATCTGGCAGGATAAGGTGATTAAAAACCTTTTTGCGGCCAAGGTGATTTATGATACCATCAAGGATATGAAGACCATTGGCATCATTGGGGAGGATTCGGTGAGGAAGGTCTGGGACATCGGCGTGCCGGTGGGGGTTATTGCAGGACTTGTGCCATCCACCAACCCTACCTCAACAGCGATCTATAAGGCAATGATCGCCTTAAAAGGGGGGAATGCCATTGTATTTTCACCTCATCCCAGCGCAAAAAACTGTATTCTTGAGACAGTAAAGCAGCTGGCAGCAGCCGCGGAGGAAGCGGGATGTCCCAAGGGAGCCATCTCCGCCATCAGTACGCCCACGATGGAAGCCACCCAGGAGCTCATGAAGCATTCCTATACATCGCTGATCCTGGCCACGGGAGGCGGAGCCATGGTGAAGGCTGCTTACTCCTCGGGAACGCCGGCCATCGGGGTGGGCGCAGGCACCGGCCCGGCCTTTATCGACAAAAGTGCGGATGTATCAAAAGCAATCGCAAGGATCCTGGACTCCAAAACCTTTGACAACGGAACAATCTGCGCATCAGAGCAGTCCATTATCATTGAAAAATCCATGGAGCAGGCAGTGACAAGAGAGCTTGTCCGGCAGGGAGCCGTTCTTCTGGACGAGGCTCAGACAAAGAAGCTGGGCGGTTTCATTCTGCGGGCCAACGGAACCATGAACCCGAAGATTGTGGGAAAAAGCTGTCGCCAGATCGCAGAGTACGCGGGACTTGCCGGAATCCCGGACACGGCTCGTGTACTTGTAGGCAGAGAGACAAACGTGGGAGAAGGAGCGCCTTATTCACGGGAGAAGCTTGCTCCGATTCTTGGCTTGTTTGTAGAATCAAATACAGACGAGGTGCTTCGGCGCAGCATTGAGATTCTCCTTATGGAGGGAGCTGGCCACACATTCTGCATGCATGCCAATGACGATGAGCTTGTTCGGAAATTTGCGCTGCAGATTCCAGCGTCCCGCTTTCTTGTAAACACACCGGGAGCCCTGGGCGGCATCGGCGCCACAACCGGTCTTTTCCCTGCAATGACTCTGGGGTGCGGAGCCGTGGGCGGAAGCTCCACCTCCAACAATATCGGTCCAATGGATGTGATCAACATTAAACGGGTAGGCTTCGGCAACAAGGAGCTGACGGAGATTCGTGGAGAAGCGGAAGGAATTTTAGGCGCTGTGGGTGGAAGTGCAGGAAGATGGGGAACTGGTATCTGTGACATGAACGCCACGGATATTGAGGCCATTGTGAACCGGATCCTGAAGGAGCTTCTGTAGCGCTTACAGCAGTAAAGGTATCAGACAGAAGGAATGGCTGACGATGACATTTTTACTGTCTCAAAATCACAAAAAATATATAGGTATAAAAAGAATGATTTGCTGCAATATGAGAGATACTAAGCAAAAATAGATTATGGAGGGAATAGAAATGGCAAATACAAACGCATTAGGAATGATAGAGACAAAGGGTCTGGTGGGAGCTATCGAGGCAGCGGATGCTATGGTAAAGGCAGCCAACGTGGCGCTGGTAGGCAAGGAATCCATCGGAGCGGGGCTTGTGACGGTGATGGTTCGGGGAGATGTAGGCGCTGTGAAGGCAGCCACGGATGCAGGTGCGGCTGCGGCAGAGCGTGTGGGAGAGCTTGTCTCCGTCCACGTGATTCCGAGACCTCACACGGAGGTGGATGTGATCCTGCCCCATTCTATGGCGCGGATTATGGGACCTACCGACAATGAGGGCTGAGAATGATGGAAGAGCAGGCCATAGATAAAGTACGACAGATCATCGTGGAGACTGTGACAAGAGCTATCCGGGAAAAAGGCAGCGCGAAGCCGGAACACATGACCAGCTTAAGGGGCAGTGTGCTTGTATGCAAGGATCATCCAAGAATCGCTTTCCGGGGAGCCATTGACTCCCTGGAATCAGAGATCATTCTGGTGCAGATCCGGGCAAAGGAAAAGGGAATGCTTTTGCTGGAGCGGGATCTTGGCGAGATCATAAGGACCATACGATGGCTGCTGCGCTGTGAGGTTTCCGGGGAACCGGTGGGAAACTTTACTCTGCAGGGACTGACGGCGGAGGAGCTGCGGGCTCATTCCCATCATCCAAGTCAGTACTATGGAATGAAGCATTTTCTTCCAACGGCGGAGCAGGGGGAGATGGCAGCTCACCTGAATCATTTGAGAACAAAAGCCAGAGAGGCAGAGCTGGTGGCATACAAGGCCTTCAAGGAGGCGGATGGCAGTGTGAGCCGGGAGGATATCCTTCGTGTATTCAACCGGCTGTCCTCCCTGTTCTGGATCATGATGTTCAAATATCTTACTGGGATTTATACCGCTGCGGGAATGGTAGAGGTGGAAGCCTCCGGCCGTCACGTACATCTTAGCAGAAAAGATGTGGAGACATTGTTCGGAGCGGGTTATCAGCTGACAAAGGTTCGTGATCTGTCCCAGCCGGGACAATATGTCTGCAAGGAACGGATTTCTGTTACTGGACCAAAGGGAACCGTCCAAAATGTGGTGGTGCTTGGACCGGAGCGGAAGGAAACACAGGTAGAAATATCCCTTACTGACAGCCTTGCCCTTGGCATCCGTCCACCGGTGCGGCAAAGTGGAGATATAGAGGGGAGTCCGGGAGCTCTGCTTCAAAACGGCACCAGGCAGCTCACCATCCATCAGGGGGTTATCGTTGCAAAACGCCATATGCACGTTGCCGAAAAGGATGCCGACCGCCTGCAGGTCAAGGATGGAGAGATCCTTGACATTGAAGTGCTGGGCACAAGGCCGGTGATCTTCAAGGACACGGTTGTTCGGGTCAGAAATGATTTTGCCACCTACGTCCACATCGACTACGACGAGGCCAACGCCTGTGGATTTGAAAAAGGGATGCTCTGCCGGATTCTGCGGTAAGGTTCAGCCGGTTGGTCGGTGAAAAAAATATGATATGGACAGGAGGAGATATTCGATGGATAGCATGTATAAAAGAAAAGAAGGCCAGACGCCTTCCAAAGAAGAACTGGAATTGCTGGTGACTCAGATCGTCCGGGAAGTCCTGGCGCTGCTGCTAGGCGCTCCTGCCCACGCACCGATGGATTTCACCCACTACCGCCTCCTTCGGGAATCCGACGTAATGCGAGCCAAAACCGCCGGTTACCAGGAACTCCTTGTAGGACAGGACACAATCATAACCCCTTTAGCCCAGGATGAAATCAAAAACAACCATTTAACACTCAGCAGAAAATAAGAAAAAAAGTTGCCATTTGACACACGGCAGATTGTATAAAACGAGGAAAACAATATGGAATTGGGAACCGTAGTAGGCAGCGTCTGGGCCACCAAAAAAGCAGAAGCGATTACCGGACAAAAACTTCTGGTAATAAATCTATTTCGTGGCAGAACGAGAGGCCAGGAGACACTGATTGTGGCCGCTGATGTCATCGGAGCCGGCATCGGCGATCAAGTTCTCATCTGCCGTGGCAATCCAGCCCGCTTAATCCTGGGCAATGGAAACGTCCCCATTGATGCAGCCGTAGTAGGAATCATAGATTCCTTGGATATACCGAAATGATAGAAATGCATGAAATTCTGCCAGTAAAGCAGACCAGGAGCAAGGGTATCCCCATGACAGACCCTTGCAAGACGTCGGCACTTAGCGAACAGGCCGAGAATCGGACTGTGAGGTTAGTGTCCGCTACGTCTGTGCATGGAGCGAGAGCGCGTCTGACATGGGGATACCCTTGCCCCTGGGCGGAGTCCTAGCATCTATGCAAATGTACCCTGGCGATCATGTTGCCATTGGCAGACAAAAAGGAGGTACTCAACAATGAGCATCAACGAAATCATCATCTACATCATGGTCTTCTTCGCCGCCCTCGGCGCCCTTGACCGGATCATCGGCAACCGCTTCGGCCTTGGAGAAAAATTCGAAGAAGGAATCATGGCCATCGGAGCCCTGGCCCTGTCCATGGTGGGAATCATAGCCCTGGCTCCCGTTATCGCCAACATTTTAAAGCCCGTGATCGTCCCTCTCTTCGGTTTCCTGGGCGCAGACCCTGCCATGTTCGCAGGCTCCATCCTGGCCAATGACATGGGCGGCGCTCCCCTGGCAAAAGAACTTGCCCTGGATGCGGCAGCGGGTAATTTCGGCGGCCTTATTGTAGGAGCCATGATGGGACCTACCATCGTATTCACGATTCCGGTAGCCCTGGGGATCATAGACGAAGCCGACCGGAAATACCTGGCCACCGGTGTTCTGGCAGGAATCGTCACCGTGCCCATCGGATCCTTTGTGGGCGGGCTTGCGGCAGGCTATGGCCTGGGCATGGTTCTAAGGAACCTGATTCCGATTATTATCTTCGCCGTTCTGATCGCTCTGGGACTCTGGAAATTTGAGAACGCCATGGTCAAGGGCTTCACCTGGTTCGGTAAATTCGTGGTGGCAGTCATTACCTTCGGGCTGGCAGTAGGGATTATCGAAGCGCTGACCGGGATCGTCATCATCAAGGGCATGAATCCCATCAGCGAAGGCTTTGAGGTGGTGGCAGATATCGCTATTGTGCTGGCTGGAGCTTTTCCGCTGGTGTATGTGATCACGAAGGTCTTTAAAAAACCGCTGATGAGCCTTGGCAAGGTGCTGAAAATGAATGAGGTGTCGGCCGCCGGTATGGTAGCCAGTCTTGCCAACAGCATCCCCATGTTCGGTATGATGAAAGATATGGACAATCGAGGCAAGGTATTAAATGTAGCATTTGCGGTGTCAGCAGCCTTTGTGTTCGGAGATCACCTGGGATTTACAGCCGGATTTAATTCAGATATGATTTTTCCCATGATTATCGGAAAGCTGGTGGGAGGAATTACTGCAGTGCTTGCAGCGCTTCTTATCACAAGAAAAGATATGGTGAAAAAATAGGAGAAAACAATGGAAATCAGCAGAAACATGATAGAAGAAGTGATCGTGCAGGTCATAAAAGAGAAGCTGCGCACGGGAGTGGCGGAAAGCTGGAAAAACGGGCAGAGCAGCTGCACAGGAAACGAATACAGCAGTCCGTATGGCCGGGAGGGAAGGGCGTATTACGACGAAGCGGACGGCGTCCTTCGTGTGGCAGTTCCAAAGGTACGGATCAGCCCTGATGATCGTCTGGATACCGGGCATGCAGGGGATGTGGTGTACACTCATGACCTATTCTCTCTGTCGGAGAGTCCCCGCCTGGGCTGCGGAATCATGGAGATGGAGCAGACCACCTTTGACTGGACACTGAATTACGACGAGATCGACTATGTGATGGAGGGATCCTTGGCGATCATCAAGAATGGGAAGCGCGTGACTGCCGGGCCGGGTGAACTTATCCTGATCCCAAAGGGATCCGTCATCCAGTTTTCCGTCCCCCAAAAAGCAAGATTTTTATACGTGACATATCCGGCGGATTGGAATCAGCAGTAGGTAAGAGCCAGAAGCCGGTTACAGCTGCAGGATCAAAGCCAATGGCAGGAGGAGCGTTATGGATGCTGCTCTTGCTTTCGGTACTGTCTGGGAGAGATTCCGGCCCTCTTTTTAAAGGCATCGCAAAAGTAAGAGGGGGAGGAGAAACCTACCCGGCGGCCGATCTCATTGATTGGTATGGAGGTGTTCTCCAACAGTTCTTTGGCGTGCTCAAAACGAATGTCATTGCGGTACTCGATGGGGGATTTTCCTATGATACTTTCAAATACCCGAAGAAAATGAAATTTGCTTAGCTGGCATATCCGGGCATAATCGGTCAAAGTGCGTGAAGAAGCATATTCCTGGTGCATCAGCTGTGCAATGGATTCTATTTTGTCGATATACTGCCTGTGAGGATTGGTGGTGCTGTGTAATTTTCGCTCCAGGGATGTGATAAGTGCCAGGAGCTTGAACACACATATTTTTTGGTAGAAGGGGCGTTTCATCTGATGTTCGACGATGAGCTCCTCAAAAAAGCTGACTATTTTTGCGTCGGGTTCCGCATTGTAGATAATGGAATATTCCTGATTGAACAGAGAAAAATCCTTTGGCGCTGTGAAATGGATATAGTATAATTCCCCTGCCTTACTGCCAATATAGATGCGCTTCTGAAGCTTTGTAGGTTTAAAGATGAGAAAAGAACCTTCTGTGGCAACCACTTCCCTTTCCAGAAAGAAGGTATCGCTTTCCTTGACGATGTAAAATAAAAGCCAGTCGTGCTGTTCGTTTATGTGCTTGATGCCGCGCTTGTTATGGGCGAAAATGTGACCGCAGCTTATGATATCAAAGCCCATTCCAGTTTCGTCTTCTTCCAGGTATGCATTGAATTTCATATAAAACCTCCTATAATGCATGAATAAGGCCATCCGGCCGTTTTTTCTTCGAATAAGGTCATTATATCATATATTGCTGCGCAATCATCACTTTTTTGCTTTTCTCTTTTATTTATCATATTTTTCTTGACACATACAAGAAGCTTGCCTTACAATCTCAGGTAGTAAAACAGTGAAGAACAGGAGAGACAATAGGTGGAACACATATTTGAAAAAGCATCCTGGATCTGGTATAATTCCGATCCGAAGGAAGATGAGTATGGGGAGTTTGCAGATTCCTTTTTTTACGAATCCGGCAAGGTTCTTTTAAGGATTTCAGCGGACAGCAACTATGCCGCTTACATAAACGGACGGCTGGCGGCCTGGGGACAGTATGCGGACTTCCCCTATGATAAGGTGTACGATGAGGTGGAGGTCACCGAATTCTGCCGCCCGGGGGAGAATCGGCTGGCGGTGCGGGTATGGTATTACGGACTGGATTCCACCCAGGTGTATTACCCCGGGAAAGCGGGGCTGCTGTATGAACTGGCGTGTGATCAGACGATTCTGTGTGAGAGCAGTGAGAAGACCTTATCCCGTCAGAGCCGTGGCTATCAGAGTCACCGAGGGCAGCAGATCACAAGACAGCTGGGGTTTGGCTACGGATATGACGCAACCAAGGAAGACGTCTGGATGACGGAAGAAGTGATCGGCTTTGCCCCGGCGAGAAAAGTGGAGCAGAAGCTGCCGCTTCGCGTAAGACCCTGTAAAAAGCTGACACTGATGCCGGAGGTTCTTGGAACAGAGTGCAAGCGAATTCAGGATACGGATGTGATCTTTGATCTAGGCGGGGAACAGGTGGGATTCTTAAGCTTCAAGCTGACCTCCCCCTGTGAACAGGACATCACCATCGCCTACGGGGAGCATCTGGCGGACGGATGCGTCCGGTATAAGATCGACGGACGGAATTTCAGCATCACATACCGGGCGAAGCAGGGGGAAAATGAATTCTTAAATCCCTTCCGACGGTTTGGCTGCCGGTATCTGGAGGTATTCTCAAAAGAGCCGGTGGAGATTGCCAAAATGGCCATCGCACCCACCATGTACGAGGTGGAGGAGAAAGCGCGTCCCCAGCTGACAGCGCTGCAGAATAAGATTTATGACATGTGCGTAGAGACCCTGCGCCTCTGCATGCATGAGCATTATGAGGACTGTCCCTGGAGGGAGCAGGCTCTGTACACCATGGACAGCCGCAATCAGATGCTTTTTGGATATTATGCATTTGGAGAGTACACCTTTCCCCGGGCCAGTCTGGAGCTGATCTCCAAAGACCGGAGGGAGGACGGCCTCCTCTCCATCTGTTATCCCATGATATGGGATTTTGTGATTCCGTCCTTCTCCCTCCATTATGCGGTGCAGTGCAGAGAGTATATGGATTACAGCGGGGACAAGGCATTTTTACGGGAAATCTATCCCAAGCTGGTCTCAGTGACGAAAGCATTTTTAGATCGCATGGAGGATGGGCTGGTTCCTCCTTTTGTGGGAGAAAATTACTGGAACTTCTACGAGTGGCGGGAAGGCCTGGACGGAGCAGACAAGGAGCAGACTGCCCCGGATCTGCTGTTAAATACATTGCTGTCAGTGTCACTGCAGAATATGGCGGCGATCGCCGACGCCCTGGGTCAGGAGAACAACTATAGGGTGGTGGCAGAGAGACTGAACCGGCGTATCCGGGAGGTATTCTGGGATGCGGATCAGGGAGTCTTTTACGACCTTCCGGTGCATGGAACTTACAGCCAGCTGGGCAATGCCCTGGCGGTGCTCTGCGGCGCAGCGGGAGTAGAATCCAGGCAGGTATGTGAGAAAATGCGAAAGGATCAGGGAATGACCCCTGTGTCCCTCTCCATGAAGTGTTTCCAATACGATGCATGGCTGAAGGCCGACCGGGAGCGGTATGCACCGATAATCCTGAAGGATATTGAGAATACCTATCTGCCCATGATCGAGTACGGCAGCACTACCGTGTGGGAGACGGAGCTGGGCGAAAGTGATTTCGACAATGCCGGAAGCCTGTGCCACGGATGGAGCGCGCTGCCGATTTATTACTACCATATTTTGCTGGGATAATATCATTTTTCGTGCGGGACAAATATCATAACTTAATAGTCAAATCCCGAAAGACAAGGTGGTAAGTACCTGATCTTTCGGGATTTGTTGGTTGCCGGTTATTACAAAAGCTGCCTTACAGCCGCCTCAGATACCGCTTCTCAGCCAGCCCCAGCAGCCAATATAGCCCCATGGCCATCACGCACAGTAGCACAATACTCATGATCACCCAGTCCAGCTTGAATACCTGACTTCCGTAGATGATCAGATACCCAAGTCCCTTTCTGGAGGCGATAAATTCCCCGATGATGACCCCAACCAGGCATAGCCCAATATTGACCTTCATCAGAGAGAAAAGCGCTGGGATACTGGAGGGAAGGATCACCTTCGTCATCACGTGAAGCCGGCTGCCGCCCAGGGTGTAGATCAGCTTGATCTTTTCCGGATCCACTGACTGGAAGGTGGTATACAGGCTCAAAATAGAGCCAAAGATCGCCACAGACATGCCGGTGATGATGATCGTGGTATAATCCGTGCCGAGCCAGACGATCAAAAGAGGAGCCAGGGCGGATTTGGGAAGACTGTTTAGTATGACAAGATACGGCTCCAATGTCTCAGACAGTTTTCTTGAGAACCAGAGCAATATGGTGACGCCAAGGGCAAGAAAAATTACCAGGGCAAAGCTTAGAATGGTCTCCATCAGGGTGATTCCGATGTGGCCAAGCAGAGCCTTGCGCTGCATCATATCATAGAAGCAGAGCGCCACCTTGGAAGGACTGCCGAAGATAAAAGAGTCGATCAGATGAAAATAGGCGGCGCCCTCCCATAACGCAAGAAAGCTTAGGAAAACCAGGAGTCGGCTGCATTTTACGATGCGTTTATGCTTTCGCTGAGCCGCCAGAAATCTGGACTGGGCAACAGAAATATCACTCATTCTCATTCATCTCCTTCCAGATGGTATTAAAATAATCCTTGAATTCCGGCGCGTTTCTTCGTTCCAGAGGTGACAGATGTTCATCGAAGACGATGGGCACAATATTCTGCACTGTGCCAGGTCGCCTGGTCAGGATGACCACCCGGTTGCCAAGACTCACGGCCTCGGACAGATCATGCGTCACCAGGATGGCAGTCTTTTGTTCTTTTTTCAGGATGGAGCCGATGTCGTCCCCCACCTTGAGCCTTGTCTGGTAATCCAGCGCGGAAAAAGGCTCATCCAGCAGCAGAAGCTCCGGCTCCAGGGCAAGGGTGCGTATGAGCGCCGCCCGCTGACGCATGCCGCCGGACAGCTGGGAGGGCTTGGAGTCTTTGAATTTGTAGAGCCCGTACGTTGTGAGCATATCAAGTATGGACTCTCTTTTTGCAGGTGTAAGTGTCTTACGGATCTCCGGGCCAAGCATTACATTTTGCTCGATGGTACGCCATTCAAACAGGTGGTCGTGCTGCAGCATATATCCGATAGAACCGGTTCCCTTGCGGAATAATTTATGGCCATAAAGTAAAATAG
>CABQGZ010000039.1 GCA_902463835.1 uncultured Lachnospiraceae bacterium | reverse complement strand
ATAATATAGGCATATGTCCTCCTTACGTCAATCGCCCGATCATGCCCACGGCGGTATTCTCCCCGGAACCGAGGATGTAAAAATCCATCAATCTTCCGGTAGTGCCGATGGTCAGTTGCTGGATCTGGGACTGCACCACGTACAATTTCCCGGCAGAAAAATACGCTATGGCGTTATTCACTGATACGGTTTTTTCATCGCCGGTAAAAAAGTACAGGATATCGTTTTCCAGCTTCAGCTTGATCTGGCTGGTGCTCTCACCAATAACGATGCCCCCGTTTACCGTGGAGGTTTGGGCCATAAGCCGGATAAAGCTGTGGATTTCGGAAAACTGCCGTGTGGTTTCACCGTCCAAATCGCTCACGGTTTCAGAGATGCTTGTAAAGGATGCTTCTATTTGCCCGGCCAAAATTTCAAACCGGGATTGCATACTGGATCTTAATTGTTCCAGATCTCCCGTTGTGGCGTATTCTTGCAATGCCTCCATGATGATGGCCTGGGATTGCTGGATCAGTTGAGTTGTATTTTGTGCGTTGTCGGATATGGCAGACCTCAAACTGTCTGCTGTCATTTCCAGCTCCTTGGTGATCCTTCGCGTCTCGGTCACCGTGTACTGAGTGACGCTGCTTACCCCCTGATCCATGGATACGATGGTTCCGGCAATGGAGCTTCTCACACTGCCGATATCCACGCTTTCATACCGATTCTGTAGCGCGTTGTAGCGCGTTTTCACAATTTTGGCCTTAGCAGATATACCCAAGCGCGAAAAATAAACGCCTACAACGTCTCCCAGATTCACGTTTTCCACGAAATCTTTAGATTGATACCAGGATACCGTGGTGCTTATGGTCGGCACCCCGGGATCATGGTTGGAGATGTATTCCTGCGCTTTCTGCGTTAGCTCTTCGGCGGTGGGCTTGTTTTCAAACTCTTCCGTCAGGTCTAACAGCAAAATCCGGGTAAAATCAAATTCTCCTTCCACCGGCACATAGGAGCTGCCAAGGTCGGCGCTTCCTTCTTCCTCCGAGTACCAGTACGGATACACCCCTGTATATACGCCGCTGCCGTCTTCTTCCTGGTTGACATCCGTCATGTTTTTCCCGTATCGGATGGTCACGCCGTTTTCCTTCCCACGATGGGCCCATAATTTGACCTGGTAGCGGTCAAACTCCAGCTCCCCGCCGTAGGTGTCCAATAAGCTGCCTCTTTGCCCGGCCACCAGAGATCGGGCAGAAGAAGGATAAGACACTACAAAGTCGGAGATAACGGTCTTGTCCGTTTCGTATTCAAACGGATTCTCGGTAACGGCGTTTGTTTTCATTCCTTCCAAAGCGGACGCAAGGGAGGGAGCATTAAAAGGCTCTATCACAATGCCGCTCAGGTCATAGCTCAAGTGCTGGGCATTGATGGTCACCACCCCGTTTATGGGACGGCTTATCTTATAGACCCTAAAGGGCTGGGGCCTTGCGGTAGGATTTGGCTTTGCCAGGATAAGGGAGCGCAAAGTTATATCCGCATAATGCAGACCGTTCAGTCTGTACTGCATTTCCAATTCAAAGGGCCCGTTTAATGTTTCCTCCACCACGCAGGAGATGCAATCCGACAATGCCCCCAATCCATTGGTATCCCACGCCGCAGCAGTGGGAGGATACAGTCTCGGATAGTTCATAGCGTCCACCATCTGGGGGTGATCTTCACGGAGGTCACAGTCCCCGTCCAGCTTATATTGTTTGCCCCCTCATACAAAGTGGGGAAGTCCGGGGCATTGATTATGCCATTCAGATTTGTCGCGCCGTTATAGGCGTTCTGGGTTTCACTGTCCAGCGTGATCTTATTTTCTAATCCGGTTATCCCTACATCCACATCCCCCACCGTCAGGGTGATATCTCCGGATCCGGTCACTTCAATTAGAGGCAGCGCCGGGAACGGATTGGGCCCGGTCACGCTTCCCGCCGCCGTCAGGGTTACAGGGGTTTCCCCTGATAGTAAAAATCTCCTCGGGTCGCAGTTAAAGGAGATGGTTGCCCGGCCAAAGCGGTTAAGGATATTTTCTATGTCCATGGGCCCTTCAAAAAATGCGAGGCGGAAAGTGTCCGCCTCGTAACTGTCCTCTAACCTTTGGTACCCCACAGGCCCGGCCAGCCATGCCGCTGCTGCTTTGGCAACGGTGGGAAGTTTGGGCTGATCGGCGCTCAGATAGACCATATACTCCTGTGCGTAATTGTTGTATCCGCCCAGATCCTCCACCATGTCCCCGGACTTGCCCGGGATGGAGGTTATAAGGAGCTTCTTCTGCGCGTAGGTTCTTCCTGGATATCTTTCTACAATGACCTTCACGTCATCACTGGATTTTCCCGCCCATTTGATCATTGCCACACCGCCTCTCTACGGTTTACCTCGGCCTGCATTCTGCGCATGACAGCATCTGCCAGGGCATTCACATCCTGCCCCTCAGTGCCGTATACCTGTATGTTGATGCCGCCCCAGTTGGTGGTTGTGCTGCCACCGCTTACGGATCCTCCGGTTTCGGGGATGTTGTCCCATGCGGTCTGCGCTCTCTGGATAGATGCATACGCCGCTTCTGACAGCCGGGAGGAGGCACGGGTAACAAGGGGGATGCTCTTTTCAAATCCTAACGCAAACCCTTCGCCGTCATATTTTCCCAGCCGCATATATTTCTTGGACGGGCTCTGTATCATATCGGATCTGGCCAAACTCCACTGTCCGGCAGCGGACAATCTTGCAGCAGCAGCGCCTACTCTACCGGCCATGCTTTCAATGCCTCGTGCGTACCCTTCGCCGCAATTCACGCCAAGATTATAAAAATCGTTTGCGTTAATTTGTCCCTGCGCCGCTGCGACACCATCCGCCATCATTCCGGCAAACTCGTTCTTTACGGGCCCTCTTAACTCTCTCAGGTTGGATACCATTTCGTTAAGTTCTGCGTCCGTTGCCTCTGTTAGCGCTTGCAAGCGCATTGCGGATTCCGTGGAGCCGTCCGCAAACTCGGCCGCGAGTAATTCTATTCCTTCTACATTGCGGTTGATCAAAGTCCTAAAGTTCTGCGTATAGTTTTTGTAGTACTCTATCTGGCTTCTTTGCGCTTCTAACATTTCGGCAACGGAGGTGGTTGTTTTTACTTCAACCTTCTCCCAAAGCCCAAATTGCCCATCCAGGCTATTCTGGGCCGCCTCATATGTTTTGTCATACGCCTCTTGGATTTCCTCCATGGCCTTGGCCTGTTCTTCTGCCGCGTTGGACGTGGCGGCAGCCGCATTCTCGGTCGCCGTAGTGGCCTTATCTTGAGATTCTGTAATCCCCTCCAAGGTATCATATAGACCCGCCAGCGCCGTATCATATTCGCCAACCGTGGCGGTAGCCTCTTTGTATGCCTTGTTTGCAGCATTTAATTGCTTTTCGGATTGGTTAATCCAATCGTCACGCACACTATTGTTCGGTTTATACAGTTCTTGGGCCTTTACCAGGTTCTCGTAAGCAATCCTCTGATTTTCGATTGCGTCCGCTTTTTTTAACTCCAGGGATATAATTTTCTCAGATAAAGCAGACGCTTGTGCTTCTTTCACCTTAAGCGCGATCAACTCTCTTACGCTTACCGCCTGCGCATCCAGTAGGCCGGTCTGCTCGTTATATGCGCTCGTTAGTTCCGGCATTACCCCCACGAGCCGGCTGGACACTTCTTTCAACTGTTCCGTTTCCGCTGCCGTTCGGTTCGTTTTTTTGGACAGTTTTTCGTATACGGCCACCAGCGCAAGACTTTCTACCTGGGTATCCTTCGCAGCGGAAACCGTGTCGTTGTAAGAGTCGTTTATGGAGTCCAGGTCTCTTTTAAGCATCCTGTTTTTGGTGCTGACCTGGTCGCTTGCATTCGCTAATTCCAGCATTTCCCCCTTGCAGTCATCTATGACCGGTGCAAGGGCCGCTGTCGCGCCCATCAGTGCTACCATCCCCGCCGCCGCAATAGCTATATGCGGAGAGGACAAGGATGTAACAAGTGTCCCCAAGCTTTTAGATACCTTGCTTATATCATCAGCCTGCTTTGCCAGAGAGGTAAGCCCGGTAAGTGTTTTTACCCCCGCCACAATACCGCCGCCCAAAAGTGCAACGCTTTTCATTGTGGTCAGCATCCCGCCAAGGGATTTATCCAGTTCTCCGCTTTTCAGCTTGAGCGTGTCTACCACATTGGGGATGGATGTCGCCGCTCTCTTTATGACCGGTGCCACGTTGTTGTATACGTTGACAAAACTATCCGCTACATCTTCGGTCAGCTGTGCCACGTCTGACTCAGAGTCGCCCAGCCCCGCCACAAAAGTTTTAAAAGCCGCAGACAAAGATCCCAAAGAGCCCTCTATGGTTTCCGCCGCTTCCCGCCTGAAATTTCCCGCGTATTTGGTGGTGCGCTCAAAAAAGTACCGCATGGACAATTCGGCCTTTTCTGCGTTGGTCATCTTCGAAAACGCTTTATCCATGCCCAGCTCCAGCCGGTAGGCTTCCAGGGTGGTGGCATTCATGGCCACACCCAGGTTATCCATCATGGTATAATTACCCTTGGCCGCGCCGGTAACGGCTTCCAGCGCCGAGGATACATCAATACCCATGACGGATGCAGCGTCCGCCGCTCTCTCTATGGCAAGCGTGGTCAATTCCATAGACCTTTCCACGCTCAGCCCGGAGCCCTGGAAAAGTGCGCCCATCTTGTTGGCCACCGCCAGATATTCCGCCTGAGACGTGCCCAAAGTCTTGGATGCGGTTTTGGACGTTTGTACAATTTGGTCGGCATAGTCGCCAAACACTGCCGCTGCACCGCCTACGGCCTGCTCCAATGCACCGTAAGCCTTAACTACCTGCGTCCCTAAAGTTGTTGCAACGGTCAAAGATGCCGCCGAAAATGCAAGCGTGACATTCAGTGCCTTATTCAGCTTATCGGCGTAAAAGGCAACCTTCTCCGCCGCTTTCTTGGATTCTTCCGCTTGCCTCTTTTGAGCCTCCGCCAGGTCTTTTTCTCTCTGGGCCGCGTCCGATGCTTCGGTTTGCAGATCTCCCAATTCCGCATTCAGCTGGTTGATGGTGGCCGAGGTGTTATTGATATCCGCCTGCGTTTTTGCAATGGCGTTCCCCATGTCCTCATAGGCACGCTGGGCGGTTGTAACCTCTTTACTGCCCTCCCCGTATTGGGCCTTTACTTCCTCCAGCTGCTTTCCGTAATCCTGGTATTGCTTCTGCTGCTTCGCAAGCAGGTCGGTGAGAGTGGCAAGCTTGTTTTTCTGGTTTTCAATTTGTTTTGTCAGTATGGGGATCTTTGCAGCGGCTTTCTGCTGAGCGGTGGCATTTTTATCAAAAGAGGATGCCAGCAGTTTCAGCTCGGAATCCAGCTCCTTATCCGCCTGGGTGATGCTTTTTATCGCCCGTCTGTATTCCTGTTCGCCCTCTATGGCGATCTTTGTCTTTATATCGCTTGCCATGGGTTACCTCAGTTCAAAAATATCAAATTCTGCCGGAGCTTCTTCCTTTTCCTTGGCCGTGCCGTTATATACGGCAAGGCAGGAGATCATGTCCACAAACTCCCCGTACCGGGTAGACAAAATCTCCTGCCTTTGCATGCCTAACTTACGCCCGTAAAATAGGGCCCAGGATAGGGTTAATCGCCGTCTGGTCTTTTTTTTTGAGATTCCAGCCTGACGGTAACGGCGGTATCCACGTCAAAGCACTTAAACACTTTTTCCCTAAGTAGGATGTACTCCGGCAATTCCAGCCCCAGTACTTCCTCCACGGTTAAATAGTGTTCACCGTCTGCGCCTTTACTTAAAATAGAGATGATCTGCGCCCACGTTCTGGTTTGCTCTTCATAGGACTTTCCTTCACCCGCCAGCAATAAGCCGACATTGCCAAAGTCCTCATCTTCGCAAAGTTTAGCGATCTCAATGGACGCACCTACTGTCAACGCCAGTTTTTCCTCCATCGGCGTATCCCTCAGTCGGTGATGTTAAGCAGCAGCTTGATCACCGCTACCGCATCCTCCCGGCTTTCCAAGTCATCCACGTGGTACTGCCAGTCGTGGGCGGTCGTATCGTCGCGGAAGATTTGGGCCGTGAGGGGAGTGTTCTGCCAGTCGATGGTTTTTTCCTGCGTGGCAGCCGCTACCGCCTCGGGGTTAAACTTGGCCTTGGTCAGCACAATGCCCCGCCAGGTGGTCACGCCTCCGGATCTGCGGCGCTGCAAGCACCCAATGCCCACGTAAGGAGCCTGAGCAGAATCACCATACTTGTAGACGCTGGCTTTTTTGCTTCCGCCAGTGCCGATGGTCACTTCCTCTGCGGCCGGCAGGCCCATAACAAGTGCCTCAGTCTCACCAAGCAGGCCGTCAATGGTGATGGTGGCCGTGCCATCCGAAAACTCGCCGGAGGCATTTTCTGCCGCCTGGTTATCGGCGTAAAAAATATTATCCTCGGAGAAATTCACATCCAAAGACAGGGATACGCCACGCCCCAGGGGAACGCCTGCGGAGTAGGTGGTAGTGCCGCCAGTGTTGCTATACTTAGCAACGTAGACATCACTAAAACCGGTAATTACTCTTCCGTTTGCCATATTCATATCCTCATTTCATGATTTTGTTTACTTCTTCTTCGTAGGTTTCCAGCATCTTTTTTTGAGCCGCAGCCTTGGAGCTCCGCACCGTTTTTTTGATAAAAGGATAGGCACGCCGGAAAGACGTGCCCCGCTCCACAGATCTGGCTATCAGCTGGTTGGGCTGTCCGCCAGGATACTTTTTTGTGCGGATCCCGTTATACCCATCAAAGCCGATCAGTACGTTGTAACCGTCATTTTCGTGCTTCATTGGCGTGATGCCAAAACTCTCTTCAAGCCCCTGCTTTTGCAGGGGCTGAATGCCATACACCGGGTTTTCCGGCGTTCCCATGCGGTTATCCGTTGGGATGCCCTGTATAGCCTGACGCATATTGTCAGCCACCACACCGGCCCCTTCATACAGGACGCGCCGGATGATCTCCGGGGCCTGTATGCTCAATTCTTCCAGTTCGGCTATTTTATCTTCCAGCCCTCTAATGGTCATTTTCGCCATATCAGACCACCTCCCAATCCCATGAGTAGTGGATCAGGTTGGTTTCTTCTTCATACAGCGCATCCGTCAGCTCCCAGGCCATTTCCATGGACTCCATGGCTTCCTGCACTTGATCCACTACCGGATCAAATTCAGTTTGTGTGTAGTAGTCCACTTTGCCGGTTATGCCCTGCTCGGCCTTGTGGTTGTCGGTTTCAAAGCCGTTATCACCGTCTTCTGCCCATACCAAAAAAGGGGCCTGTAATCTGGGCCGCCAGTAGTGGTATGTATTGGGGGTTATCGTTGCAAAGGTTTCGCCTATGGCTTTAAGTCGTGATTGCAGAGATGTCATACAGATCATCCACCTTTCTAAGGGTCAGGTCGGTGACCTTCAGGCCGTCATCGTCTAACAGGTGCTGCACGTTGTCTATACGGTATTGCTCTCCGGTTTCCAACACTGCATACATTCCTATCTGGATATTGGGGTCAGCCCACACCCTCACAAGCATATCAATCTGCTGGTTTACGCCTTGCGCCGCGTAATATCGGCCATAGCCTATTGTTCGAGCGCCGTAAAAATGCCGCCAGAGCTCTTGCAGCTGTGCCTTGGGCATTTGCCCCTGATTGGGAGGATACTCAAGTCGGCATATGGTCAGCAGTCCGTCATCGTAGGTCATTGGGACACCTTCCCGCTAAACAGTCGGTTGTTCAACGCCCACCGCAGCATTCGGGGCATGGGAGGGTTGTCCTCCGCCCTTTTACGATAGAGATACGCGGCATACATCACTATCAGCTCGTTATCCTCCGGGGTGTCCTGCAAGCTGATTCCCTCCCGGGATATTAACTCCCGGGAGGTCAAAAGGAGGTGTGCAAGATAGTCATCGTATACCGTGGTGATCATGCTGAGGTTAAGCTTAAGCAGCTTGAGCAGATCTGCCTCGGTCATGCGCTGCCTCAGGACTTGGTGATGGTGACGGTGTACACCTTAACGGCGTTTCCGTTTTTCACGGTGATGGTCAGGGGCTTGGTGCCGGTGACGGGGGTGAGGGTTTCGCCGTTTACAATGTTTTTGCCGTTGTAGGACAGTGCCACGTTTGCGGCGGCCTGGGCAGGAGTGGCAGCTACGGCAGCGGCAGCGGTCATGGTGGCGGTGTAAGCGGTGGTAGCCGCGTCAAAGGACGGGGACAGGGTAAGCCCGCTGATGCCGTCCAGATCTGCATCATTGGCAGTGTCGGCGGCAAAGTCCATGGAGGTGGTCACATCGCTGCCGTTGATGTTGATAGCCACAAAGGCGCCGGGGATAACGGGAGCGCCGTCCGCTCTGGCCTTGCCCCGGAAAACGGTGTTATCCTGGATAAACTGTACCTCCCGGCTGACCTCGATGCTCATACCGGCGCGCTGGACAAACAGGTACAAATCGCCATAGCCGCCGACGATATCGCCATCAGGCATAAACTCCAACACCTCGATATCTCCGGAAACGATAGGCAGGATGCCGTACACGTTAGCCACCACGTCACCGGAGGCGGTAAAGGTGATAGCCTTGGATTTCAGCAAGGCATAGGTCTTGGAGTTCATGGCCCAGAACTGATTGCCACGGCTGTAACGGGTAAAGGTGTTACCAGCCGCTACCTGCAAGGCCGACCAGAACTCAGCGCCGGTCTTGTTGCTGGCGATCTGCTGGATGTTGCTGGTGTGCAGGTCAACCCAAGCCGGAGCGTTGGCAGGATAATCAGCAGGCTTGCTCTGCTGGGCAA
This sequence comes from uncultured Lachnospiraceae bacterium, assembly GCA_902463835.1. Classification (GTDB taxonomy): domain Bacteria; phylum Bacillota; class Clostridia; order Lachnospirales; family Lachnospiraceae; genus 14-2. Next base: position 4,456 of record CABQGZ010000039.1, on the reverse strand, counting down.
GACGGGTCACAATTCCAAGAGGCATTCTGTTGGCTGCGCCCTTACCGTACAGGATAGCCTTATCCTCCGCCAGGCCGATGGCTTCCGCCAGCATCTCCACGATCCAGCTGGCAAGATTTACATCGTTGTCCTCCAGCAGGCTGTTGCACACAGGCACATAACCGGCTACTTTGTATCCGTCCAGGGTGACCCGGTTAAATGCAAAGGTCAGTTCGTTGATGGCCGCGCACATTTCAATCCATACGGCTTCGGGGACGGTTCCGGCAATGGTCTGCCGGGCTTCGCCGAAGACGTTGCGCACGCGCACCCGCCGCAGCAGCTTGCTATAGCGGTACATGTTCTCGACGATCAGATCCAGCATGACCACGGGGATAGTCAGCTCGCCGCCAGTGATGGCCCGGCTCTGACCCTTCATGCTTCTGAGCTGGCCCAGAAACTCCTTCACTTGGTTGTCGCCCAGGATCATGTTACGCTCTTCCATGGTAAGGGCGTCAAACGCCCGGACGCTCATATCCAGGCTGCGTACATTGGTTTTGATGTGCATCTTGTTGCTCCTCTCGGTCTTCTTTTCAAGTTCGGGAGCCTTGCGCTCCAGGTCGGTAAGGTCTTTTTCAAGCCCTTCGATTTCGGCGTTGAGGGTATTCACCGCCTCTTCGTGGGCCTTTTTCTCCGTGTCAAACTTCTCCACTTCTTCGGATACGGCTTTCTGGGCTTCTTCGTCCTCGGCCTCACCGATAGCGGTTTCCAGTTCCTTTTCCCGGGTCTCAAAGTCTTTATCTTTGGCCCTAAGTTCTTCCAGCTGCTTCTTTTTCAGATCGATAGACCGCCGCAGCATGATGGTTTTAAGTGCCATTTGCAGCTCCTTTCAGCTTGGCGGTCATTTCATCCCGCCATTTTTTTACTTGTCGTTTCTTGATTTCGTCCCGCTCTGCTTTTCGGGCCTGCACGCCGGTATCCTCGTAAGCCGGGAAGGTCACTACGGACACCTCGTACAGTTTGACCTTCCGGATGTGCCAGGCAGCGGGCTCCCCGTCCTTGTATTCCACATACTCATCCGTGATGTCAAACCCAAAGGAGCACTGAGACACGTCCCCGCGTTTTACACGTTCGTACAGGTTCACCGCATCCTGGTCTGCCTGATTCACAAGGATGCTGCCCCAAAGACCTCTTTCGTCCAGTCGGAGAGTCAGCGTGCCGGAGATCGTGCGCCCCAGCACCAGGGTAGTATCATGGTTGGTCAGGGCCCGCACATCTCCGTCCGTTTCGCCGTCAAAAGCGCCTGGGTCTATGGTTTCATACGCTCCATCCCATAACTCATACCGGCTGTTGTATACGGCAAAATATCCTTCAATGTACAGGTTTCCGTCCTCCGCCCGAGTGTTAAAATCCCCGTTGCGGGAAATAGCGTAGCGTTTACAGATCATCTGCACCGCCTCCGTTCAATTTGTTTTGTTCCCCGATCATTCCACGGGGGATGTAGTTCTCCAGGATAACCAATTCGTCTAGACCGTCCATGGGAGACAGGCCCAGCCAATCCCTAACCTCATTGCCTGTCATGATGCCGCGTACAAACTGGTCATCTGCCACACGTGCCAGGTCGGTAAGGTCATAGTTGTACAGGCTGCGATTGTTAAAACGGAAATACAGATCCGGGCTATATAAGAGCTTCCGCGTTAGTTCTTGCTGGATGTTCTGCGCCAACGGCATGATGCGCGTGGAAATAAAACTGTTCCACGCTTCACGCCTGAAGTCTCCCACGCCCAGCACAAACGGCGGTACCCCAAGAATGGTGGCAACCGTCTGCTTGTCCAGTTTCACAAAATCCGCCAGTGCAAGATCAGATAAAGTCAGAGGCTTGACCTGCTCCACGGAAAACTGCTCCGATGGTATCAGCCAGGGTTCCCCGGCTTCACCGCTCATGGCGTAGCTTTCCAACAGTTTTTTTCTGCCGTCAGGGCTGGAAAACTCATCCGTCAAAGCGTCCACTTTGACGATTATGGACGGTTTCCACTTTGACGACATAAAGCCCCGTTCCGTTGCCGATGCCTGTTTAAGGTTTGTTGCAACGCTCGACAAGGCTATCTGGTACCCTTCACCCAGCCACGGGTAATAACTCCCGGGGTTGGCAACAAAATGGAGCACGTCCTCCGGATCGTACTCCTGACCGGCTACACTCACCTTGTATCCAAACACCCCATCCGGGACAAAGGACGCAAACACGGGAGGGATAGGCACCAGCTGCCGAATATACCCGCTCTCCGTCCTTGGATAGACAACCGCATTCCCGCGCCCGTCCAATAACATGGTGCGCACGATCCACTGCACAAAGTTGGATCTGGTCATGTACTTGTTGGGGTTTATGTCTACTCTCCGGCTCAGCTCATTGACTATGCGCACATCGCCCCGGTCGGTATTCTGCATAAGGTGGATGGTCATGGCTCCGATCAACCGTGCAATGGTGTCCACCGCTGTTATGATCTCCGGGTTATGTGCCAGGTTGGTATATCCGGCACACGCAAGAGATGCATCATCGCCAGCCCAAAAACCGACTATTCCGCGCTTTTTAGGTTCCGCCCTCGGTGCCGGACGGCTTCTGTTCTTTTTACTCACTCTTCATTTTCTCCCCACCATTTTTTCCCGGCCTTGGATCTCTCAAGGCTCTCAAGGTAGCGGATGCAGGCAAACACAGACGCATCAAACAGGTCAATGCGGTGTTCCGGCTGCACCTTGTCATATTGGATCATGTCATCCGTTTTCTCCACGGCTGACACGTTCTCCACGCAGTATTCATACGCTTCGCTGTGCAGGTAGTACAGGCTTCCGTTCTTCGCACATTGTTCAATGTGGCGGAAGCCTTCTGATTTTTTGTAGTAATACTGAGGCTGGTCGATGATTTTAAATCCGGCCTCTTTCATACCGATAAAATATTCCCGGCAGAATTTGCGGTCATGGCCCACCTGCCGGATCTTAAATCCCTTTTTGCGCATGGCCACAAACCAGTTGACCACATCGGCATGGTTGACGGTCGGTGTGTTGCACATGGTCAGCCATCCATCATCCTGCCAGCCGAACAAGGGGATATTGTCCTCATCTGCTTTTTCATGCGCCCTGACGATGGGAAAAAACGCATGGGAAATGATGATATCCGTCCCTTTGTAATTCCCGTACAAACATGCTGCCGTCAGGTCGTGCAGCTTGGACAGGTCAGCGCCGCCGTACCAGTCAATGGGCAGCTTCGCCAGTTCGTCCAGCGTCCAGGTGTATTTCTGGTCGCTCTTCCTAAATTCGTCTATATCAAAGTAGGCCCGCATGGCGGAGGAATACACGTTCAGAGATTTCGCGAAAAAGTCCTTCCGCTGCTGCGGATCGTTAAGTGCCTGTAGGCTGTCGTTTAAGATCTCCGCAGGCCGGATGCTCACGCCATAAGCCGGGTTCGCCATTTCGTGGATCTTAGGATCCGTAAAATCTACGCTCCCGTCCCGCACCCCATCCGGAGCGCAGCACGCGAAGATAAAATATTGTTCGTCCTTCACCGTGCCGTCCAGCACCTTCCGGCAATACTTTAATCGTTGTCCTAAAAAAGCCTGCTCGTTATCGCCCGCCGTAGAAATGCCGATCAGCAGTTTGTTCGTATAGGCTTTCATCGCCTCCTTAAACAGGTTGTATTGCTTCGGCTTCTTAAAGGCGTGGATCTCATCGCATATCGCAATGTTGCAGTTTAAGGAGTCTTGTGTGTCCGCGTTCGCCGCCAGGGCGCGAATAAAAAAAGACCCGTCCGGAAGATCGGCGGTCATGGAGTGCTCGTTGTTGTTGTCTATGATTTTTACCGCCCCGCCGTGCTTTTCATCCTCGCCCATTCTTTCCACGTTATAGCGGAGGAAGTTATAGGATTCAAGAGACTGCATAAGGGCAGCTGACGCAATGTACATTTTCGCCCCGCTGCGCCTGTACCATAACGACAGGGCCCAGCTGAGGGCAGCGGCAAAGGTCGTTTTAATATTTTTCCGAGGCACGAATATAAGTGCCTCATGGTACCTTACTATATCCGTTCCCTTGACCTTAAAGCCCAAGAGATTGTAGATGATAAACTTGTGGTACGGTTCCAGCAGAAACGGCTTCCCGCGCAATGGTGTGCCATCCAGCTGTTCCCCTTGCTGGTGTACCAGTGTTTTCTCTATGATCTGGATGCAAAACTCCGGCCCTTTGGGATGCATCTCATATTCCGGATTTTCCAGGTCTGCAAAAAAGCGTTCAACCGCCTGCTTGAGTTCCAGGCAGGCAATTTTCTCGCCGCTCCGTATGCTTTCGGCGTACTTCAGCACCACGGGCCAGTTTTTACCCTTAGTCTGTTTCAATCTGCATCAGAGCAGCAGCAAGGCCGCTTGGTTTTTCTTTCGTTGGCCCGTCACCGCTTACTTTTTTGTAGCTGCTGGGTGTGAGCCCCAGTTCCCGCCAG
>CABQGZ010000038.1 GCA_902463835.1 uncultured Lachnospiraceae bacterium | reverse complement strand
CCACTGGGTGCAATCTTCAAAATCAAGAAAATCAACCCGGTACTCACCGCTGCCTCTCGACGCCTCCCCTTGTGCGCCTTCATAGTACAAAGCCTCTGCTCCTGTCCCTATACTCCCGGATTCCTGCCTTTCACGCTCCAAGGTGATCGCTGGCAGAATCAATGCATATGTCGTACAGAATACCACTATACACGCCAGCGTAAACACCACCTTGTGCCATACTTTGAGCCTGGAATGCTCTCCTGTTAACTTTTCTATTTTTTTTGATAAATCAAAAGCCATAAGCTGCTCCTTCCCTTAATTGAAAGAAACACTCCTTACATTGCCACCCACCGCATCTCCATCGGTTCCATAGACAAGTGCTCCTTTAACACCCCTCCGATATAGAGATCCGTATTCTTAGGCTCCTTTGAATTGTTGATGACTGCCGCCTGCCCTACTTCTTCAAATGCAGCAACCTCCGTCTCCACATTACTCACGTAATACTTCTTCATCTCATCCTCTTTATGAGCCGCATAATAGATTGCCCGAAGGAGAATCCGGCAGTTCTGCGGCGAATAAGGCAGCCCAGTAAAATACACGCTTCTTCCCGCTCCATATTCGTTCACCACAAGACGGCTGTATTTTCCGTCCATATCCAGGATCTGGTAATGTTCGCCCTGAGCGTAAATACGGCTCTTGCCCTCTCCGAAATCGATCTCACGTTCAATATCCTCCAGGATAAAATGCTCCCGATTCAAGGAGTTATACTTATCTGTACTCATGGAGAAGCCAAGCTCCCGATCCACGCCCAGCACGTCGCTCAGCTGGAAGAAACGTCCCTCCCACTGACAGGCTGTAGGCTCACCCACGCCGATGAATCCGCCACCCTCATCCACAAATCTGCGAAGCGCAGTCACCACCTGCTCATCCTTCCAGTTCTCCGCTCCACTCCAGGAGGTGTACGCGTCTCCTGCATTGATGATCACCCGGATATCCGGGTCTATGCCCTGCTTCACCTGCTCGAAGTCAAGAAATACTACATCTATAGGCATACCGCTCAGGCACTCAATGACCCCTACATAAGAATAGATCTCTCGATACCACAGGGCATGATGTACCTGGTTACTCATCCAGCGCCGCAGCTCGCCCCAGCAGTTCAAGATTGCCACCTTAAAGGGCGCCGTGTGAGCCTTCGTGCCCTTTACCGTATCGTGAATCTGGCGGAATTCTCCCACCACCTTCTCGATCTGCTGGATAAAACCGGGCCACTCCGCCGCAAGCTTCAGGTATCCGCCATAACCGATACGGTCAAGGGGAGAACGTAATATCGCCCGCCTTGCCTTCAGCCAGTTGTCCTGCGCCTCACCGATGGGATCGCCGCCCTCAGTAAATACATCCGGGAAGAAATACGGCAGCAGCCGCCCTTCCGTATAGCGCACGCCCTTGATATCTGAGATCATACGCATGGTCACGCCGTCGCCCACAGAGCCCACCACGGCGTCCAGTCCGATATTGGCAAAATACTTTCCGAAGGGCTCCGTCCCAATCCAGTGATCTCCCAAAAACATCATCGCTTCCTTGCCGTAGCTGTGTACGATATCCACCATTTCCTTTGCCAGCTTGCTCACCTCAATCTGCTGGAATTCGATAAAATCGCGGAATTCCTTAGACGGAACACGGAAGGTGGAATTGTGGTAACCCTGATCCACGATATATTCCGGACGGAAGGGATATCCCGCCCACTTCTCAAACTGTTCCAGAATATAGGGGCTCACGCTTGCGCTGTAGCCGAACCACTCCACGAACTTCTCCCGCTTCTGCTCATCAAAGGTCAGGGTAAACTGATGGAAAAACGTGGTAAAACGCACCACATCCACCTTGGGATTCGCCTCACACCACCGCTTTAATTTCTCTTTTACATAAGCCTGAGTCTTGGGCTGCCGCACATCATAAGTCAGCTGATGAGGCGCATCCTGCCAATCGTTGGTGATAAAATTATACATATGCACCGGATCCCAGATCAGGAAAGCCAGAAAGCTCACTGTATACTGGTGATAAGGAACTGTTTCAATCACCACTTCCTCTGTCTCTTCCTCAAAATACCATTGCTCCACCGGAACCACAGCACCAGTAGTCCGGTCCATGACCTCCCACCAACGCTTGGGATCATCCAGCGTATTTAAGCGCAGCTGCTCCGTATGGAAGCCTTTCATGGGCTTGATCCGAAGGACAGATCCCCTGGCCGTGATACGGTCGCTGATCAGATATTCCTGCTGAATCTCTTCCGGATGGGTCATGGCCCACTCATTGTCTTTTCGCGTCGTATAATAAGTGGCATAGATCTTCGCCCCGGTATCCGTCAATGCTTCTGGCATCTCTGTTCCGTCACAATCCCGAAGGGCATCCGCACCCAGACGTTCCTTTAACGCCAGGGTCTCCTCCACCATATCCACATCTGTAGGTAACGTTAATCTTCCTCTTATATCCATTTCTTCTCTCTCCTGCAAAATTGCCGGTTATTCTTTCTCTAATTTTCAGTGCGCTTCAATAGCACGCGCACCGCTTTTCCGCTCTTATTCATGATATCCGGAATCCGAATCCCCACATGCATCAGTATATCACCTCTGCACGGCCTATCCAGCAGAGAACACTCGTACATGCCTGCCGGATCCAATCCTTTCAGCCGCACCACCTTACTCTGTTCCATAGCTGTGTAAAAATATTGAATAAAGGTGAGCTCCGCCCTGGATTTGTCCTTAGCCACCTGCATATAAGCAGCAAAATTACCATCCTTGTGGTTGATCAGCCGATACAGATCCCCGGAAAGCATCAGGTCTTCCCCCTCCTTCTGCGCCATCGTAAGACCCAACAGCTGCTGCCGCTTTTCCGGCGCCAACGTTCTGGGATCCAACTCATACCCATAGGGTCCAAAAGCTGCGGAGGCATAACGGAACCTGGTGCCAGCACATAGTCCCGTCACCTTTGCCGCCGTGTAATGGCAGCTGATGGTGGAATTGGGATAGGCAATGCTGGTTCCCAGCTGAATGTCCGTCCGCACAAAAGGATCGGTGTTGTCCGAGGTCCAGATCTGAGGCGAATAGTACAGCATGCCAAGATCGAACCGTCCGCCGCCCCCCGCGCAGGTCTCAAGCAGTGTATCCGGATATCGCTCCGTCACTCGGCGCAGCAGCTCATAGACCCCAAGCATATGGCGGTGAAACACCTCTCCCTGATTGGCGGTATGGAAGCTTCCAATCTCCGAGATATAGCGGTTCATATCCCACTTGATATATTCTACCTTCACACTGTCCAGGCATGCGCAGATACGGGAAAAGATGTGATCCACCACATCCGTATTTCCCATATCAAGTACCAGCTGCCCTCTGCCAAGATACTGCTCATCACAGGTTCCCAGAGCCCACTCCGGATGCTTCCAATAGAGCTCGCTGCTCTCGCTGACCATCTCCGGTTCAAACCACAGACCGAATTTCAGCCCCTTTTCATGCAGCCTCCTCGACAACTTCTTTAAACCCGATGGGAACTTCTTCTCACTGACCTTCCAGTCTCCCAGCCCCTCCCGGTCGTTATCCCGAAACCAGCCGTCATCCAGAACAAGCAGCTCTGCCCCCACCTCTTTCGCACTGTCCGCAACATCCAGAAGCTTCTCCTCATCCACATCAAAGCAGAAGGCCTCCCAGGTATTCAGTACCACCGGCCGGTGGGAAAAAGCAAAATTCGGATGAATGATGTGCCTGCGGATAAAGTCATGGAAATTCCTGCTCATAGCGCCGATTCCCTGATTGGTATATGTAATAAGGCTCTCCGGCGTCAGGAAGCTCTCCCCGGCTGCCAGCTCCCAGTCAAATTCATAATCGGAGATACCGGTGACTACCCGGGTGTTCCCCAGCTTGTCTACCTGCACCTCATTCTCAAAATTGCCGCTGTACATGAGATTAAATCCATAAACCTCACCCCAGTCCTCCGTAGCGTTCGCAGAGCAAATCGCAAAAAAAGGATTCACCTCATGGCCGCTTGCGCCCTTGTGGGAGAAGCTGCCCTGGATGCCATATTTCAGCATTGTCCGCTGAACCATCGCCCGCTCGTGATGATAGGTGCCGTAAAGCTCGATTAACTCGTAATCCCGGCCCTGAATATCCAGGGCCGACGCAGCCTTTCGGATATGTATCTTGTGTCCTCCACAATTTGTGACCTTCATATACCGGGCAATCACATCTTCCTTCCCATACACCACATAACACAGCCGAACCTCGATATCCTCTCCCTCGCTGTGAAGAACAATCTCCAGGCTCTCTGCCGCTTCACCGTCAGAGCAGGGCAGCCCCGGCAGGGGCTGTCTGCCAGGGCGGATCTCATGGGACACATACTTAAGACGTGTCCCATACTTTCCCTGTGAATCAATAAGGTTCAACGCGCAGATGCGGAAGTCTCCGCCATTGGCTGTGGGCAACTCCTGAAAGAAGGTATCCGGGGAGACTGTGTCCCCCGTCTCCTTCTCATAGGGCGCGAAGCTGTAGGGCTGCCGAAAGCACACGTGGCGCAAATCGTCGTCTGAAATGGACACTCCGTAATACAGATGCTCCAATGTCTGCGTCTCATTCACACAACAGGCATAGGTAGTATGTTCTGTGTTCAGATAAAATGTTTTTGTGTTTTCCTTATAATTAATACTCATTCTGTTCCTCAAGTTTCTTTCTTATCACTTCATCATTCTGCGGCCGCAGCCTGAAAATACATACCGGTAAATTTGCAATCCACTCCCACGGTGGCGCCCCAGTCCCCAAAGAAGAAGTAGGCGGTTCCGGCTACTACGGCATCCCAATTGTCTAAAATCGCTGCTGCCGGTATCTCTACTGTATATTTTCCGGTATGGTCAATGACCACATACTCCGTATCCACGTTTCCGCCATCCTTGAAATACAGCTTGGGATAGCAGTTTTCTCCCCAGGAGTCTGAATAGGAGGCCACATCCATTTCAATCACAAAATTTCCATCTCGCAGTAGCTCACACATTGCTCTTTCTGCGGCAGGCACAAATCCTGCAAGATTTGGCCACTCTGCCTTTGCCTGATAACGAATGGCGTTTTCTCCCCCCGCCATATAACTGCAGAATTCCTGTCCTCCCACAGTTGCAAAATGTGACAGGCAATGCTCCTGGTCGCTAAAGTCAATAAAGTCTACCCGATTCAACGGTTTCTGGAAATACATGGCATCAAAGTAAAGATCATGGGTAATCTCTACATCCCCCACACTGGCATCCCATAACGAAGCAAAGAATTCCACGTCTCCATTCGCAAATGCATCCCAATTATTCAGAACCACACTGGCATCTATGGCCAGATGATTCCATCCGTCTTTCAGAACTCCTATTGCTGTCTGCTGACCATTCAACTTGTAGTACATTGTTACATTTTGCTCCAAGTTGGCTTTGTAGACTTTTATGATAAAATAGTCGCCTTCTCCATAGGCAGCATACGCCTCCTTATCCATCTTAGGCGTCAATCCCTTAAATGATGCCCACTGAGTTTTCTGTTTCATCCTTATAACACCCCTGGCTCCCTGGAATTCTTCCAGCCAGGTACAGAAGCTGTTACCTGCAACCGTTCCAAATTCCTGCAAGGACTTGCGGTCTCCAAAGTTCATATACTCTGCCGTAGTCTCAGTTACTTCCGCCTCCGCACGTTTTTCATAACGGATATCGTCTATGTACAGCTTCTGAGTGATTGGATTTCCCTCCATATAGGCTACGAAGAACTGTGTGCCTGCAGCAACCTTATCATAATCAAAATATGTAAGTGGCAACCAGTATTCCGCCCAGCCTTTCTTTACCGGGAAGCTGAGCAGAAGCTCATTGTTCTCCTGATTCTTGTAGTCGAACACCAGATTGCCCGGCGCATTCTCCACATACATGGTAAACACCACATAATCATACACTCCTGCCTCCGGTTTCTGGCAAAGCGGTGTACCAAAACATACCGCCGGCCATTGAGATTCTTCCCCTGATACCTTTGATAAATCAATCTGCACAACCCCGTTCTTTGTCACACCAGAAGCGTCTGCCACCGTATCCATATACTTGATTGCCTCTATCCCAGCCAGACCTGGATTGGCCTTTATAAATTCATTCTTACCTGCAGCTTTGTCAAAGCCGTTGATCTCGCCCTCACCTATCTCATCATTGAGAATATCACGAATGCTGAATGTTTCAGGCGTTCCATACACAATGGTTCCATCCAGCGTGCACCAATAAGGTTCCACCTCAAACACATCGCCAAATGCGTCGTTGGGAATCCCTGTAATGGAATGCACCACAAAATACGCGGCATCGCTGGTGCCAAATACGTCCGCAGCCTTCATTGGAGCAAGTGCACCATCCACCAGCACAGAGGAATACGCCTTCCTTTCCTGCAAGTCAAACTGTCTGACATTGTCTCCGGTCACATTCACTTTAAAACTGACATAGCGATAATCAATAGAATCGACCGAAGTCAGAAAACGGATGTCCGTAATTCCGCTATTATGATGGGTTACTGACCTTAACTGCTTCTGCACACCCAGTACCTTCGCGTCTATAAATTTGGCATATGCCTCGCCATCTGTCCCAAGGTACGGCGTCTCATAGCTGTCATCCTCAAACCAGCCGGCAAATATTTTTCCCGATTCCTGGGGCGCCTTCCATTCTGACTCGCTCCTGTTGCCTTTGTATGTACCGACATCCAGTTTCTGTGCTGTGCCTTCTGCAGCCCTGGCCGACAAGCCAAGGAGCGAAGCACATGCCAGTGCCGCCGCCATAGCTATGGCCGTCACTCTGTGAAAAAATCTTTTCTCTTTCATTTTAATCATTGTAGTACCTCCTTTTTCATATATCAGCTGATCGATCCCCAGCCAGTATCCGTATTGGGCTTTGGTTTCTGATCCAGCTTCTTTTCAACACGGAAATAATCCAGATAGATCACCTTTTCTTTTCCGGTAAATTCAGACCAATGCAGGCGGATCTCACCGGGATTGTTTCGGTACGTGTTCTCGCCGGTTCCCCACAGCGCGTCAATCTCCTGCATGGTTAGCCAGCAGGACGTCCACGTTCCAGGTTCTATCTTCACATTCTTTGTGCGATACGTGTCATTACCGGTTTCCTGGAAGGCAAGGGCAATATCAATCGGCTGACTGCTGTCATTGTAAATCTCAAAGCACATTCTATCATTGTCCGCCAATGTCTTAAGATTGGCTCTATCGATCACTGGCTGGGTCAGATAGATACTGTCATAGATTGTACCGTCAATCCCGTCCGTAGGCTTCAGAACCGCACGCAGAATCTTCTCACCCGAGGGAGCCTCCAGCCCGTATTCCCCAGCGGAAACAACCGTAAGAGACGGCCGGTGCGCTTTGTCGTGGGATCTGCTCTTTACCACATATTGCTGATAGGAACGCTCAAAATCACACACTTCATGTTCTTCCAGTACGATTAGATCATCCGGTATCACTGCGGTTCTTCCCAGCTTCAGCCGGATATCATCAAGATACAGCTTCGGCGCGTCTTCCCGCTCACGGGAATTCACCCGGTCAAAGCTCAACGCCATGCCGTAACAGGATGTCAACTCATAATTCAGCGCCAGCACACTGTGATCCACCTGATAGACCACATCGTTCCATCCCGGCTTAAGCAGGAACCGCACCGGCTCCGATACCGTAACCGCATTCTGCTCATAGATCAGACCCACATAGACCGGCAGCTCCCTCTCCTGAGCATTGTACAGCGAGAAACGGATTTCCTGAAGCTTCCCCGAATCTGAATAATCGAATCCAAACTTTTCAGATATGAATGGTATGTACAAGCAGCTTTCCGGCTGTATTCCCTGACGCGTGTTTCCAATCATGGTAGAATGGTATCCCAGGGGCTGAAGCAGCGCGGAGGTCGTTCCGCTCTTCACATACTGCGGATCTCTGTTCACATTTACCGCCCCGAAATAGCTCATCACATGCATCAACTGGAAGGAGCGGTCATACGCTTCAAAATCATAGAGCAGCACATCCGTCTGGGTTGACACCTCCGCAGAAGTCAACGTATCCTTCCCTTGATTGACCGCCGCCTCATCCACCAGGATGTTGCTGCCCACGGTAATCCCTTTGGAAAATCTCGTTCTGCTGTCTGCACCATTCAGATACAGCTTCACGGCAAGCACCTTATTTTCCCCTTGAACACTGCACTTGAATACGTTTCCGTCCAGCATCTGAGTAACTGTAACAATCTCATATCTGCTTCCCCATTGTGATACGCTCTGGCTGCCGCTGCCTGACACGGTATACCCCTTTGGCACCGCCAGCTGAACCGTCGCCTGATTTCCATTTATGCTAATGGTTCGGACTGCTCCTCCTATGGTGGCAAGCTCCGCAAGACTTCCCAGCAATTCCCGGGCAGCTTCAAAATAAGTCTGCAAATTGCTCGTTTTTACCATGGTTTTGCTATACAGATTTTCCTTCATGACCTGATACACACTGTCAAAATCAATTCCGATCTTCTGATAAACCTGTTCGATTCCCCGCAATGTTTCGTACTCCTCCAAGCCGTCCCGGATGGCCTGCAGCCGAATGGTTCCGACTGGTCCGTCAATCCCATATCGCTTTCCAGGGTAGAACAGGAATCCGTCACCGTTTGCGCCCCGATCCCCAGTGTAACGCATAGCATTTTCATAGGGATCCTCCAAAAATTCTTCCGAGGAATAAGCGTTGTAGATATTTGTTGCCCAATACAGCGTGCCAGCCACATCATAATCCGCCTGCATCCAGGAAAGCATACGCGCACCTAAGAGATTCGTATCATCAATATGATACGTGGGATATGGATAGTGAGGACCAACCGCCGTATACCACCAGCGTTCCATGTCACCTGCATATTCTGCCTCATCAAATACATTGATCTGAGGACAATATACTTCCACACCCTGAATCTCACTGTCATGTGGACTGGTGAGCACATTGCGGATTCCTTCGATATCATTGATGACCTCCAGCCGGAACCTGTATTCCTCCTCCGCTATGCCAGCTCTTGCCTGTTCCAGCTCCTTCAAACACTCCTGCTTTACTTCTGTGCGGAGCTCTTTTAAAGCGGCTGTGGCAGCATTCACCCGTGGAATCAGGTCCCGATTCATGGTGGGCTCGTCAATAAATGTAAAATATGTCATGGTCTTTGCCACCAGATTCAGCTGTTCTTTGGTGCCATAGCTCGCAAAGCTCACATCCACAAAGCTGCGGATCCAGTTCTTTGTGGCATTTTTCACCAGATAGGTATCCCCGCGTCCATTGTCAATCTCATAAGGCATAAACACTACATTGCACCTGGGATCCTGAGCCATGGCAAAGGCTTTTTGGGCATAATACTTCATATCCTCTGCATTTGACCGGGCAAAATCATTCATCAGATGTCCAGGCTGCAGTCGGTATTCCAAAAGCGCCCCAGCATATGCATCATACATATCCTGTGAGGAATCCAACTCCGCATAGCTGAAGGACGTCCAGTCAATCAAAAAGCAGCTTTTCGCCGTATAGTTCCCGGCAAAATCCGTATCCCAGACCTTCAAAGATACGGGAATCTCCTGCCTGCAGCCATCCATATCCAGCAGAAATGTACCGGTATATACGCCTGCCTGCTGTCCTTTGGGAGCATAGAAGGTGATCCAGATCCCCTGATTGCTTCCCGCCAAAGCCTTGTTCTCTCCCGCTTCCTTTGCAGCGGCAAGGGGCACCAGCGCATCGGGATACAGTCCCTTTGTGGAAAGCGGACTGCTCTCTCTTATTGCAGTGACATTGATATACTTCTGATGGAATACCTGAATATGATCAGCCGAATATCTGACTGTGGGATCCCCCTCCAATGTCAGATCGCTCACCTTCAATTCATAGCTTTCAATATCACGTGCCGCGGTCATAATGATCTGGGCGCTCTCATATTCCGACCTTGCGGTTCTCACATCCAGTCCATTCATCCGGTATTGTGCATATTGCTCCGGTGCAACATCCGGTCGAATCTTCTGGGTTCCGGGCGCGCACCATACACTTGCCGGCGCCTTTTCAAAATACATAGCGTCAAAGTACAGCTCCTGGGTAATCTCATAATCGTTGGTGGGCATAATGTATCCCGTTCCGTTCACAAACGCATCAAAATTATCCAGGATCACACTGGCCGGAATGCGAATGGTATTCCAGCCAACGGTAAGCGTTCCTACCTCCACATTATCTTCCGGTTTTCCTGTGGCACTGTAGACTATTTTTACGCCGCCATTTGGATCTTTCTTATACATTCGAATTACAAAATAGTCCTCTGAACCATATCCCAGACTGCGATATGACTGCTCATTCATTTTCGGAGTAAAGCCCCAGATGGAAGCCCATTGACCTGTCACGGTCATCTTCGCCACTCCCCTGGCTCCCTCATACGCTTCCAGCCAGGTGCACCAATCAGAACCCTGCTTCGTTCCAAATTCCTGCACCGAAAGATTGTCTCCAAAATTCAGGAACTCTGCGGTCGTATCCGTGATCTCCGTCTTGGCCCGGTTCTCATATCGGATACTGTCCATATACAATTTCTGCGTAATATTGACGCCGCTCATATAGGCTCCCAGATATTCTTCTCCTGCCGTAAAGTCTTCATAATGGAATCCTTCCGCAGGCATCCAGTATTCCCGCCAGCCTGGTTGTATGTCGAAGGTGTGCACGGTTCCATTTCCCGTTCTTTTCTTATACATAAGCTGAAATGTATCATTGTCCGGGATTCCCTCCGCATACATGGTGAACACTACATACTGATATTTTCCATCCGCCGGCTTTTCACAGAGAGGCCTGCCCAGATTCACCCCGGGCCAGGGTGATTTCTCCGGCTCAAGATCAATCTTTGCTACACCTTTCTTTGTCAGACCATTTTCGTCTGCCTTCTCATTCAGGAATTCCACCCGAATGGTGCCGGTGTCCTGAATATCATTAGCATCCATCACACGTTTTACAGCGTCATCCGTTCCAAAATCATTGATCACATTCCCTTTTTCAAAATACATGGCATCAAAATACAGTTCCTGTGTGATCTCATAATCGTTGGTGGGCATAATGTACGCTGTTCCGTTTTCAAAGGCTTCAAAGTTATTAAGAATCGCACTGGCCGGAATGCGAATGGTATTCCAGCCGACAACAAGCTCGCCCGCATTGACATTATCCTCCGGCTTGCCTGTGGTACTGTAGATAAGCTTCGCCTGACCATTTGTATCTTTCTTATATACCCGAATCACAAAGTAGTCGTCAGCACCGTATCCCAGATCAAGATAATCCTGCCGGCTCATTCTAGGTGTAAAGCCCCAGATGGACGGCCACCTGGCTGTCACTTCCATCTTCACAACGCCGCTGGCGCCCTGGTATTCCTCCAGCCAGGTACACCAGTTGGAGCCCTGCATCGTGCCGAATTCCGTCAGAGACATGCTGCCTCCAAAATTCATATACTCCGCGGACCTATCCGTATTCTCTGCTCCAATGCGGTTCTCATACCGAATGCGATCCACATACATCGTGTGCGTGACCGGATTCCCTGCATTGTAGGGCACAAAATACTGATCGCCCCTGGCAAACGCGGCATAATCGAACTTCTCCGCGGGTACCCAGTAGTCTGTCCAGCCATTCTTTACCTTGAATCTGGAGAGCAGACGGTTGTCTTTATCCTTGTAATCCAGCACAAGATCTTCCCGCCATCCCTCCACAAACACGGAGAATACCACATAGTCATACATGCCTTCCGCCGGTTCGTCACACAACGGTTTTCCGAACCGTACCGCAGGCCATAAAGAACCTGCCGGCGCAAGATCAATCTCCACCACGCCCTGCTTCGTCACACCGCTTCCGTCTGTCTTCTCCTCCAGAAACTTCATCTGAATCGTACCGCTGCCTTGGATATCATTGGCCTCCAAAATGCTTTCCCGGCCTGCCTCACTGCCAAATCCATTGATCTCATATCCAATTCTTTCCCTGATGGTAAATGTATGAGTCTCCCCATATACCTTCGTTCCATCCAGCGTATACCAATATGGCTTTACCGTAAACAGATCGTCGAACACTGCACTTGGAATTCCGGTAATGGAATGCAGAACAAAATATTTTGCTTCCTCTGTTCCAAATATCCCAGGCGCCGTCTCTGGCTGTGCTTTTCCTTCTACACGGACAGAGGAATAGGCTGTGTGCTCCCTCAAGAAAAAGCTTCTGCCATTCTCTCCATCTACACGCACCTCGAATCCCACGCTTCGAAAATCAAGGGAATCCACTGCGGTTAAGAAGCGTATGCTAGTCTCCTTGCTGTCACTGGATATTTCAGAGCGGATCTGTTTTTTCACGGTCAGAACCTTCGCGTCCACAAATTTCGCGTATGCTTCTCCGGTGGTTCCCATATATGGCGTCTGAAACTGTTCGTCCTCAAACCAGCCGGCAAAGACTTTTCCCTCTTCCGAAGGCACCGTCCACTCCGCTTCCGCCTTGGCCCCTTTGTAAACATCTACGCTCCGCTTCGCCCCTTCGGACACTGCTTCGGTTCTATAACCCGGGAAGGAAGAAACCAGCAGGGCAGCTGTCAGTACAACCGCCACCGCTCTGTGATAAAATTTCTTCTTTTTCCCTGTTTTTATCATTGCAAGACCTCCTTTCCATACCGATATTGTGCGATACTAGCTGATAGCTCCCCAGCCAGTCTCTGTATTGGGCTGTGGCAGCCGCTCCTCCTGACCGCCCAGCCCGTCGGCCTCTTTTCCGCTGTCCTTCTCTTCCCGGCTGTTTTCCGTATCTGGATTGTCCTTGCTGCCGCCCTTGTGCGCCTCTTCTTCCCGCGCATCGCTATTTCCCTGACTCCAATCCGTCCTGGCTTCCTCTTCCGCCTTATTCTGCAGCCCCGGCACAGAATCTAAGCCCTCGTCTTCCTGCCTCACCTCTCCAACATGCTCCTTGGCATTCTGGCTTTCTTTTTCCTGTGAGGCATTCCTGCACCCCCCCGCAGCCGCTGCAATCAGACAGATTGCCAATATGATATAAATACTTTTTTTATTCATGATATCGTTCCTGATCCCCATCCGGTTTCTCCGCCTTCGTTTCCATTTCCACCACCATTCAAATCCAATCCGCCAGGAGATGCTGTAATCACATTCTCCATATCCAGCCCCAACAACTCCATAACCGGTGCTTCATAATGATTCTTCATTTCTAAATCCTCCATTCTCTGTAAAATTTTTCCCAAGTGAACTGCATCCTGCTTCTTGCCGGAATACGTTTCTTCTGCTGTATCCTGTTCTTTTCAACCGGCTTCA
>CABQGZ010000037.1 GCA_902463835.1 uncultured Lachnospiraceae bacterium | reverse complement strand
GTCGCTGCCTTACCTGCTTCATCCGTATTAAACAGCAGACGTATGGGAAGTATGCCGTCTTCTGCCGTCAATTCTTTATTTGCGTTGATCACAGTGGAATTCTGGCTGAACACAATTCCAACATACTCATAGAGCTTTGGATCAAAATTCAGTTTTCCGGATATTATGCTGTAAGCAGTATCGGAGGATATCTCCACCGCTGTATAGGCGCCCAAAGCCTTCATATCCAAAGAAACCTTCGCGTTTTCCGCCGCCGGATCAGCTGCAAGCTTCTTAATCTCAAAGGAAGTAAAGCCGCCGTTGTCCTGCCCCTTTGCGTAAAGAGATACTGTGTCATCTACAAAGGAACCGGTAAGGTTCACCGTTACAGCGGTATCAAACCCATCTACAAAAGCTGTGACCTTGCCCGCCTGCACTTTGACATGCACCTTCACAATCTCCAAAGCCTGTATGGCCGCTACATCCATTTTAAATCCATCCAGCTTCAGCTTTACACTGTCTCTTTCCCTTGTGAGTTCCCCTTCTCTGCCGCCTGAATTAACAGCTGAATTGGAATCAATGGCACCGGCAATCATCAAGTAAACCGTACCGTTTATATATTGTGGATATACTCTTACCGCAGAAGCATCTGCCGTTCTTGGGAATTCATTCCTTTTGCCAAACACCAGGCCATATGCGTTTGCATGTTTATAAAAGGCATAGCTGGCCTCAAAATTCTCATAGCTTTCCTTGTGGGTGAGAAGGGTATACTTATTCTCCGCCACTCTCTGCACTGGCTTCAGCCCTCTGTTTCGGAAAGCCCAGCTGATGCCAGACTGATAGCTGTCTGAATTTTCACTGAACCAGTGTTCCGAAGCCGGTCTGTCCACCTGTCCCGCTACCACTGCATACCCATTATTTTCATCCAGCTGTGTAGAAGTAAATGCGGTAAGGGCCGCAGGATTCTTCCGATACAGGCTGCCGGAATCAAAGTACTCCTGTACGCGCAAAGTCACAGATTTGAAACCACCGCCAATATTATTGTAGGCTCTTCCATATATGGAAACGGTTCCCACATCATACCGATCTGCCAAGCCCACCGATACCTTTGTATCGTAGCTGTCCAACCAGACGGTAAGTACATTATTATAGACCTTTACATGCAGGTTCTCCTCCTGGCGCGTTGGGTAAAAATTATCTACCCCTGTTTTTGGCGTAAATACCACTGTATTGGTCTGGTATACGGAAACGGAAGAATTGGCACTGTCACTGCCGGTTTTTGTAACAGTTGCCGGATTCAAGGTTCCGCTAATCTGAATCTTACCGTTGGCAAAGTATACGATTACGCCATTGCTCTTGCCTTCCACTGGAAAAATATTTTTTTCACCAAGCACAACGCCAAAACCTGTACTGGCATAAACCTTTGTATTGAGTTCAAAATTTTTACAATGCTCCAGCAACGGGATCATTGAAATCTTATTATCATTCTGCACGCTATTTGGCTTTAATCCAGCATTTTTGTAGGTTGTGCCAGATACATCATATCCCTCTGTTCCGGTAAACCAATGCTCCGAAACAGGACGATCCGTCTGTCCTTCCACAGCCGTATAGGGCGAAGCGGCATTCAGCTGGGTCGATGTAAGCGTAGACTCCGAGATATCTGCGTTCTCAAAATCATAAGAGAGATCGTAATCGATACTTTTTATTCCAAAGGAACGGAACGCGGGCTGGAGACAGTTATTGATGAAAAGCGATACATAACCGCCTTTATAATTAGCGTTGAGCTTTACTGTCACAATGTTTTCCGGATGATTCTTTTCATAAACGGTGAGAAGCCCCTGCTCCACTTTTACCACCACCGTAAAATAGTCGGTGCTGCCCTCGGGAATTGTCCCACCTACTGGAGCAAGCTGTTTTCCAGTGAGAGAAGCCCCTCTGATATTTGCCACCTTTGTTCCAAAATAAGAATGAGTCCAATAACTTGTTCCCTCTGCCGTACCGCCCATATAATTGGTAGTGCTTCTGTCGATGGCCCCGATGATATTCAACTGCCCATTGGCGTCCATCACTACCATAACGCCGGTATCATTGGAATTATCGCCATCTAACGTTACCGGAAACCGATCTGTCTGTCCGCCGAATACCAGTCCCTCAACACTGTATCCCGGGAAGAAGCTATACTCTGCGGTAAAGTCCATCATCTGCCTCTTCGCGTAAGTCATGGCTGCAACCTGCCCGTCCCACGTAGCGTTTACCTGGGGCACATTTTTTCCATCCACTGTTTGATGGAACTTCAAAAAACCATGATTATGGGTTCCAAACCACCCGCAGGTAGCCTGCTTTGACGGCTCCGATGGCCCGGCTGCCACCTTGCTGTCTGTTCAGTAATAATAGATATCAAACGCTTCATCCAGCCTGGTTCCAAGGGCTTCGTTCCTTGTTATCTCAAAGGAATAATCATACGTCGCTTCCACCCCGGCCTCATTCGCCTGGGCTTCCATGACCGCCGGAGCCACCCCGGACACAATACCGGAAAGCATCGCTGCCATAAGCGTAAGCGCCGCTATCTTTTTACTTATCTTCTTCATCATCATTACCTCCCTTTTTCTTTTTTGTTATTACAACAGCCGTCACTGCGCACCCGATCAGGATTGCCGCTGCGATTCCTCCGGTTACATACCAGATCAGATGATCCGTTTTGTGATTCTGCTCCAAATCTCCGGCAGGCTCCTTCTCCTTTCCCGGATCCTGCTCCTTGTCCGGGTCTCCCTCATTCTTTGGCACATCCGCCTCGTTATAGAGAACATCGCCATACGCTTCCACCTCCACAAGCTTTGCCCCTGTCTTGGAGGTCGTATCCACATCCGAGATACGAATATACCGATACTCTGACGCCTTCTCCACCACGATGGTGTCCGTACCTCCACCGCCTTTCTTCTTCTCAAAGACGGTTACCCATTCGGCGCCTTCCTCCATGGAATCGGAGACTTCCATGCGATAGCCTCTCGCGTAGTCGCTGCCCCACTTCACAAGAATTTTGTTCAGCTGCACCTTATCCAGTAGATCAATGACCACATTTGCCGTCTTACTCTCCATCAACGTCATCCCGGTACTGTAATCACCATCCGTAATATTGGGCGCATGGCTCTTACTTTTTTCGCTTAAACCCTCTGTGAGCACTGTCTTTCCCAGGGCCAGATTCTCAAGGCGCTCCCTGGAATCCATATATGTGATCGTTGTCCAGTTTCCTTCCGTGACGATGATCGTGGCGTTATTCTCCATATCACGGTAAAAGCCTGGATTTACGGAACCGGAATCTGGTCTTTCTGACAGTTCGGCAAGCTCGGTGTTATCCACCTTAACCGCATTGGCTGCACAGCCCATGGCAACTACAAGCTTTTTTTCACTGGTGGCTCCTGCTGTAACGCTGTATTGATCATCCCCCAGGGTATCACAAATGTATGTCTCCGTTGTAGCTTTGTCAAGGTAAATGACATTCTCTTTTTTCTCCACCGCCGGCGCTACCACCAACGCATTTGTATTCTTACCAAGTGTATTTACTCCGCCAAGTCTCAGGTTCTCACCCAGGGTCATGGGAATCGCACTCCCTGCCTCCAGATAGACCGGAATCGTATCCAGGGTAGCGCTGACCTTCTGCTCACAGTCTCCAGCTATCACGGTGCCATCCCAGATATTCACCCATCTTCCCTTCGGGAATTGAACCGTGAGCGCCGTGGCTCCGCTTTCCGTCACCGGACATATCAGTAAGCTGTCACAGAATAAGTACTGGGTGCTGTTGGCCGCCAGCTTTTTCTGCTCCGGATAGGCTACCACCATGGACTGCACCAGAGGATGATTCTCCACATTTGCCTTTAGAATTCCTGAATTCACAAGATCTACCATGCTCTCCCTGACCCAGTAATATTTCTGGAAAAGAGCAACAGAGGCATCGCTGTATCTCCACGGATCACGCCAGCTCGTCTGTCCATGGGTGCGCATAAGAGGGGAAAAGGTTCCAAGCTGCAGCCAGCGCGCATAAAGCTCCGGATCATTCTTCCGCTTGTCATCCGGATGACCGAGCCCTCCGATATCACTGCCCCATACATGAATACCGGAAGAAGCGCCGGACAATAACGCCGATACTGACTCCTGAAGCCCCAGAAAACTGCTTGCCTGGTCACCGCCAAACACCGCGCCATAGCTCTGGGAGCCGGCCGTTCCTGCCCGGACAATATTTACAAAATTTCCTTCGCCATAGTAGTCTTCAAATGCCTCATACACCCGTTTTGCATAAAAATACTGGGATAGATTGTGCATCTCTTCCCCATTTTTCCCCAGGTAGGGATAGTAGGCGTCCACCGTAACCTCATCATTATAGTCAACCATCATACCAATAAGCCCCATGGGCATGTATTTTGACAGACACTCGAAGAGCCATGTCTTAGAAGCCGGATTAGTAAAATCCAGATATGCCTCGCCGTTCCAATTCCAGTAATTGGCCAGCTTGGCATAATCCCACTTTACAAGGGGCGTCTCGGATTTTGAAAAACCAAGCTTTTCCGTGATGCTCGACGCGTCTGTATTCTTATCCCAGGAATTGTAGGTGGACTTCAGCCATCCCAGCCACTTCACACCACGGCTCTGCAGAAAATCATGCACCGCGCTGTACTCCGTGCTGTTTCCTGCTGCCTCCATAAAGATCACCTTAATCGGCGTGTTCATTTCATCGTATCTGTCCAGATTTGTCTTCAGGATCCGATTGACGGATTCCGAATCTCTCCCCTCACTGATCCACATGCTTGTGGATTGTCCCGCCCAGTAGGAAAGTGCATATTTCGGTACCGTGACGGTACTTCCCGTAAGCGTATGATAGCGCTCAATATTGGCAAGTGTCGTTCCAGTCCAGACATACAGATCCAGAATGGGACCGTAGAATTCAAAGGAGCATTCATCCGGGCTGCTGTCCGCCACATCCACAACGCCATAATAATTATTGTTGTGAAATACCGTATAGCCATTATTACTGTGAAGGATGGGAATATTCTTGTATCCTACATTGTGATCGCCGTAGGAGGATTTCAGCTGGCCAAAGGAATCGAAATTCCACATTTCCACAGTCTTTCCATTTTGTACAAAGCCGCCGAATCGTTCCCCCAGACCAAACAGCGTCTCATACTCATCCACTGCGGAAGCAAGCTTCACTTTTCTCAGGGCGCCCTTTTCGTCATAGCCGAAATACATGTGATCCGCCAGATACCAGATCACCATTTCGCCCTTCGCATTGTATACTTCAAACCGCCAGGGGGAGGACGTCTGATACAGCTTCACTTTTGTATCCTTGCCCTGCATAACAATCGCCGCACCCTCGGAAGAGTAATCGATCACACTTGTCTCTTCCGGCTGAAAGAAACCGGTGTTATCCCCATGAAGCCGGACACCGCCGTCCACCGGAAAGCTGAAATACAGATTGTTTATTTTCCCCTTATCCGTTCTGGTAGAAACAATGAACTGCTTTTCCTGCATCTCTACATTCACAATTTCCACCGGGCACTGCCACTCCACATCGATCACAGGAATGGTATCCGGCCTGTCCTGGATGGTGAGTGCTGACGCGTTCATGCCAAAGGCAGACACTGTCACACACACAGCGCAGACAAGCCCCAGCAGTCTTTTCCCCGTTTTCTTCATTTTCCTCACTCCTTTACTTTATTCTGAGCATTGTCCAATCGGAGGACAACACAAAAATTGTACGGTTCCCATCCACATCTTTCCTAACCTCCAGCACCTCTGCATCCGATGAAAGTACTGCCTTGCAGGTTCCTAAGACAATCACCATGCGGCGCGGACATGGCTTGTCCGCCATCACCTGGTATCCCTCCGCTTCTACCATGCTTTGGAATACCCATTTGTCCTCATCAGTGTAAATTTCCGCTTTCCGGTCATAGCGCGGGGCAGTGAGCAGTACTGCCTCCTGGTATTGGTTTTTCTCCCAGGTGGGAATGACCGCCTCGGGGTATTCATTATAGGGAAGCACTGCCCCCGGTTTTACAAATACCGGAATCCGCCCAAGAGGCGCTTCTACTTCCTGTTCCCCCGCCTCATAACACACTCCGTCGTAGAGACTGCAGAAGCCGTCCTCCGGAAACACCACATGCGCCTGCCGCTGTCCCAGCTCCACGATGGGTCTCACCAGAAGCTCCTGGCAGAACATATACTGCAGATCCACAGAGGGGGACATTCCATAGGCAACTGCCATACAGTCCACCACTGTTCCGCCGCATACTCCGCTTTTTCGAGCTGCACTGTAAATCGCATCCAACAGCTTCAGGCGAAGGGTATAATAATATTTGAAATTGCGAAGCCCACGTTCCCCATTGGTCCATGGATGATGCTTCCCGTGACAGGAGTGATCCCGCATCAAAGGAGAAAACGTACCAAACTGAACCCAGCGGATATAGAGTTCTTCGAACTTTGCCCCTTCCTGCGCCATCCAGTCCCGCAGCATGAATCCGCCGATATCACTGCCCCAAATGGAAATACCGGAGGCTGCCGCTGACAACATCTCCCACACGGAACGCTTCAGCCCCAAAAAGGAAGAATAGCTGTCTCCGCCAAAGGACGCGGTATAATGGTGGCTGCCTGCACAGACTGCCCGTTCAAACAGAATAAAATCGTCTCCCAGGCGCTCCGCAAAGGCTTCGTGCATCCGCCTGCCGTACCAGTACGCATATTCATTGTGCATTTCCGTTCCTGTTTTCCCATTGCAGCAAACAGAATCCTCCGGCATGGAATCCCCAAAATCAACCATCTCGCCGCATACCCCCATATCCCACAGCTTATCAAACTTATCACAGATAACATCCCGGGACATGGGCGAGGTAAAATCAATATATTCATGCTTCATAATCTTGGCAGGATCGCTTGCCTTCCGTACCCGGTAATCGTCGTAATCCAGCTCTGACTCCCCAAAAGGCACCAGACAGGAGTTGGTCCACATGAAGCTTCGAATTCCCCGGTCGCGAAATCCGCCAAGTATTTCCTCGGTGGGACTGTTCTCCACATAAGCCTCGGTGATCCGAATCTTATTTTCTTCGTAGCGGTCAAGTACCTCCTTATAGTTCCTCCAGGCATGACTTTGATCCGGTCTGTTCCAGTATGCTGCCGCTCCGCCAAGCCAGTAATCGAAGGCCCATTTCGGCGGAATAAAAGGGGTTCCTGTCAGCTTATGATAAGAGATAAGGTTGTCCGCCGGCGTCTTGGTCCACACATACAGATCCAGCTGTGTTCCATAAATCTCACTCTTAATGACACCCGGATCGCTGTATCCCATGTCAAAGGCTATGGGCAGATAGGTGTTAAAAAACATACTGTAATTCCTTGTGGAATGGATCAAAGGAATATTCTTATACGACTGTGTCTTGTCACAATTATCATCGCTCAGGTCAGAATAGACACCGGAGGTACTCAAAATATCGCAGTTCCACATGATCAGGCGATTGCGGTGCTGACGAAGGGAATTCCAGCGCTCTCCAAAACCATAAAATTCTTCCTGCTCTGCTATCGGCCAGAAAAAACGATACAATGCCGGCTCCTCATCAATATCAAGTCCAATGCGAAACCTGGAATCTGACCAGGGGCCGCACTCTGCGCTGAGCGCTGTTTTTATTTCTCCCGTTCTATCACAGATCTCAATGGACCAGGCTTCCGGCGTCGATCTCACAATGGCCGACGTCCCGTTTCCCGTCATTCGGAAGGTGTGTGCATCCATATCCTCATAGACGATATCGCACAGGGCGGATGGCGCGAAAGCGCCCTCCCTGCCATTGTGTATTCTTACACCCCCATCTTTGGGAAATGTGACGTACATTGCCACTGTCCTCCTTCGCTTGAAGGTGAATCGAAGCCGTCTTTTTCCCTTATCCATGGTCATAATCGCAGATGGGTTGGTCATCTGCACATTGGGTCTGTGGGGAAATTCATTTACCAATACGCTCATTGCGCATGCTCTCCCTTCTTCTTTTTCCTCCGGGCAATCAGGATCATTCCCGTTCCAAGAATCGCTGCCATAAAGATCACGACGCCTGCTATAATATAGGAAGTAATCCGATCGTGTTCCTGCTCCGGTTCCGGCTTTGTCTCCGTTTCCTTCTCCTCCGGTTTCTCAAAGCTCTCCGGCTTTTCCCTCTTGGGAATCTCCAGCTCTGTGGAAGCATCTTTATCCACCGTTAAATCAAGATGACCGTTGGCAACGACCTTCGTAGCCTGCACACGCTCCTCCGTGTCACTAAGACGAGTGATCTTCAGATTATCAAAGACACCGCCCTTGGTAACGCTTGCCAGCGAGATGTAGCCGCCTTCGTAATTGGTAAGGGTTACAACGAAGGGATCCTCCTGCCCATCAATCCATACGGAGGCCTGATCTCCCACCACACGAAGCTTCATGGTGTGCATCTTTCCTATATTTTCTTCCGCCTTTCCTGCAAAATAATCCTTGAGACGGTCGCCGTTTTCTCTTGCTGTATAGATTGTTTTTTCTGACCTGGTATAGTAATCTGTATTTTTCACATTTCCAAGCAGATTCCGGACACCCTCCAGCTCCACAAAGGCTGCAACCGGATTCTTCTCCGAATGTACATCATTCAGATCAATATACGCGCCGGCTGACTTGGAACCGAACAGCACCATCATTCTGGAAAATGCCTGGGAATAATCTACTTCCAGTTCAAAATTCTTATAGGTCTCACCGGTATAGGTGAGGATCCCGACCTCACGGTAGACGTCACCGGGAACCGCGCGGAATTCATCTCGCCTCAATTCTCCCTGTGATGAGACAAACCATGATGGAACTCCTGTCTTGAGATAGCCAGTCTCGGCATTTTTCAGATAGTAAGCCTTAAAATCCTTCAGGTCATCCGGCGTATCAAAGCTCCATTCCCGGACACCCTTCTTGGAAACAGGAAGCTCCTCCACCACACGGATCCGATTCGTTACACCTACCTGCGCCGGATTTTCTATACCGGAGCCTTCCTTTGGAATGGCCGTATACCGATAAACCCCCGGCTCCGCACCGTTGTAATTGAGATTGATCCAGTCCACGGCAGCCTTTACCGTCTTTCCGTTTTTCAGCGTTACATCCACCGCAGCCGGAAGCTCCAAGGACGATACATCCGTTCCTACCGCCACAGTAATGTCATCGGGATCTTTGGCAGCAACAACCACATTTTCACCGGCAGAAGACAGATCCCTTATGGTCAGATTGGCAAATCCATACCCATTGCCGGATGCCGCAAGGGAGAGATAACCTCCGTTGTAGCTGTCCACCAGCGCATAATCCTTCACCAGACCGTAATCATCAATATAGATGTAGCAGTGCTTGTTGATCACGGCGATGGTCATGGTATGCCATTTTCCCTGATTCGCCTCTCCATCCGCTTTTATAAAATAATCCAGACCGGACACTTTCTCACGGGATATGGGACGATATGCTGCCAGGAGAGGATCGACTCCGCCCAGAGCAACGATTCCGCCGCCGCTTCCGAAATCAAACTCCGGATATAGGATCACCCCGCCGTTTTCCTGATCTCCATGTCCGGCATTGCAGAGGGCATATTTTCCTTTTTCCGCTCCGAACATAAACATCAGCCGCTGGATGTACTGCTGGTAGTCAAAGGTTACAACAAAATCGGTAAGGGGTTTCTTGTAGGTAAGCGCTGAAACTCTTACCGCATCGCTGCCGTTGGCTATGGCGGTGGTACGCTTCAGTGTTTTATTGACAACCGTCCACTGATCGTCAAATTCGTCTTCCACCATCACGCCATCCTTGTTTCCGCTAAGCTGTTCCATATAATAAGCGGTAAACAGGCTGTCATCAAATTTCACAGCGTCGAAAGCGGCTGTAAGCTGACCTCCATCCACCTTCACACCACCGGCCTCCGGCAATTCTGTAGTTACCTTATCTATAATTGCAAAGCTTCCGATCCCGTAGGCACTGTTTGTGAAAGCAAAGAGCGATACATAGCCGCCTCGATAATTGTCTCCCAGCTTCACATAGAGCCTGGCCTCGCTGCTGCCATCCAGGAAAACATAACACTGCTTATCCTTCACCACCACCTTGACGGTATGCACCTTCTTTGCGCTCACGTTATCCATGGCGCTTCCGGCTGCATTGCGAAAGCCATCCCCGGCAAAGGCGGTGGAACGATACAGAAGATCAGAACCAAGGCTGTAATTGTGCAGATGCCCTTTCACATTGGGATACCCCTCCGCTTCTACATAGAGGACGGCGCCTCGATCTGCCGTAAGCCTTCCGTCTTTATAGTACAGGGGATATTCCGAAAGCTCACTCCCGATCACAATGCCAAGACGCTGATAGGTCTGCTGGAAGGTATAGGTCAATTCAAAATCTTCATAGCGCTGCTTTGTATAGGTAAGAATATCCACGTCCTCTACTTCCGACACCCCGTTTGCCCCCTGGGTCCGGGTGAGAAAACCACCGTTATTCAGCCACCAACGCTCCTCCAATTCCACCTTTTCCAGCTTGTTTGATTTCTTTGCATCCGAAAGATGGTAAGCCTCAAACAGTTCCTTCACCTGTGTCATGGTCTCAAAACCGTCTGATATGTCCGGAAGCGGCGTCAAAAGCTCCGCATCCTTGCCAAGCTCCTTCACGGAAAGACTACAAAAAGCACCTGTATTGCTCTTACGGCTATTTGTGACAAGGGAAATATATCCGCCGTCATATTCATCCAGCCGTACCGTCACTCTGGAAGTCTCTTCATTGTCCACAACCATGGTCAGGTAACCATCGACCACACGGATCGTCATGGTATGCAGCACCGCCCGGTTCAGATTCTCCACCACGGAACCAAAGGAATGGAACGAATCAAGGGGCTTATCCCCTCTCACTCTGCAAAGCGCCAGCGCTGCTTCCGTATAAAAGCTGGAATACAGAGAACCACGGATATTCCGATATCCTTCCATCTCCGTATACACAAGCACTCCGCCATTGCCGTTCAGCCTGCTTCCTTTTTCGGTAAATGCAAATTCTCCCGGCTCTGTGCCAAGCATGACTGTATAGCGCAGACTGTCCTGCTCGTATTTCAGGGTAAGTTCAAAATTCTCATAACGCTTATTTTGAAGGGTCAGAATCCCAAACCCGGACATATCGGTCCCCATTTCCGCAAGGTTGGATTGCAGCCTTCCCGCATTCAGCCGGTAGATATCCTCGATTGCAGCCGAAACCGGCTTATTTTTCGCCGAATCCAGGGTGTAAGCGGCAAAATCATCCTTCAAATCATCCAGAGAGTCGATGGTATTGAAGCTCATGGTATAAACGCCCTGTTCGGGAACCTCCTCCGGAGCCTTCAGTTCTTTCACAGCCAAAGATTTAAAAGCGCCATGGTTGTAGCCTGCGGAGCACAGAGATACCATCCCGCCTGCGTAAGCGTCCGTCAAACCCACCGAAAGAATATATTCCGGATACTCTTCCAGCCATACGGAAAGCACCTTTCCGAGAATCCTGACATGAAGCTTGTAGGCGGTCAGATTCACCTCATTGGTATTGCTTTCAGAGGCCTTCACATACCCCTCCGGCGCGTATCCGGCCAGGGCATTCTTTCCGGCAATTCTCACATAACCGCCGGCTGCCGAAGCCGAAGCGGCATCGATGGCGCCCTGAACCCGGATCACGCCGTTTCCCTCCACGTAGATTCGAACTCCATTTTCCGCGTCTGCCAGCTGTCCCTTTGGAGCGATCATCACCCCGTATTGTATATGGCTTGTCACATACTCCATTTCCAATTCAATGTTCCGAAAGCGCTTACTTTTATAGGTAAGCAGCGTCTGACGCTCATCATTGTACTGGTGTACCGGCTTCAGCCAGGGATTGCGGAATACCGCCACATAATTGCTGAGATTGGTTGCCGTCGTCCACTGTTCGGAGGGGTCTCCCTTCAGAGGCTCCGCAGTTTTTGTGTCAAAATAATACGAATCATATGCTGCGTCCAGTTCCGTGATATCCGTCATGGCGGTAAAATCACTGTGGAAAGAATCGTCCTCCACCGCCGGTACTTCCGGTTCCTCCGGCCCCGGCGCTTCCGTTGTAAGATCATTTACCCAGACGGTTTTAAAAGAACCTCCTTCACTTGGTCCCTTCGCCAGCAGCGATACGCTTCCCTGCTTATAATAGGCGCTTGACAGCTTCATGGTCAGAAGCGCATCATACCCTTCCAGCCACACGGAAAGTACGTTATCAACCACTTTTACATGCATGGTTACAAGCTCATTCGCCTGACCAGCTACCTGGAAACCCTCAATCTGAAATATATAGGTATCTTCGCCATAAACATATGCATTTTTCAGATCCTTCCCCGAGGCTTGCGCAGAAGCAAGATTCACCGCTCCTACCACCTGGATCTGGCTTGCGTTAAGATACACCCTTACCGCTGACGTTCTTCCGGTGTTTGGAAAGACATTCTTCTCTCCGAAGGCTATTCCAAAATTATTCGCGCGATACATCCTGGCCGCTATTTCAAAATCCTTGTAATCTGCCAGATCCAGTCTGTGATGCAGTTCCCCGTGTACCTTCGGCTTTAAGCCCTCGATCTTTCTGCCTGGCATCACCGAGGAAGGGTATCCAGAAAGCCCGGTAAACCATTGTTCCAAGACCGGCTGGTCAATCTTACCCTCCACAGGCTGATATTGATTCTTTCCGTCAAATTGTGTAGATGTAAGATCTTCTTTGGTAAGATCGGTATTTTCAAAATCATAATAGACATCGTAATCTGTCGTCTGATCCAGGCTGGTAATCCCAAAGGATCGAAAAGCCGGCTGGAGACAGTTGTTGACAAAAAGCGATACGTACCCGCCCTGATAGCTGTCACTGAGGGCTACCGTCACAATATTTTCCGGATGATTCTTTTCATAAACCGTGAGGACGCCCTGCTTCACCGTCACCACCACCGTAAAATATTCGGTGCTCCCCGCCGGGATCGTCCCGGACAACGGAGTGATCTTTTTCCCGGTAAGGGACGCACCTCTCACATTCGCAACCCTGGTTCCAAAATAAGAGTGGGTCGAGTAACTGGTTCCGTCCACCGTACCTCCCATATAATTGGTGGTGCTTCTGTCGATGGCTCCAATGATATTCAGCTGTCCGCTGTTGTCCATCGACACCATGACGCCGGTATCATTGGAATTGTCGCCATCCAACGTTACTGGGAACTGATCCAGTTGTCCGCCGAATACAAGTCCTTCCACGCTATAACCAGGGAAAAAGCTGTATTCCGCAGTAAAATCCGTCATCTGCTCCTTGCTGTAAGTCATGGTAGCAACCCGCCCATCCCATGTATTATTTACCTGCGGCACCGTATTTCCATTCATAGTTTCGTGGAACTTCAGAAA
>CABQGZ010000036.1 GCA_902463835.1 uncultured Lachnospiraceae bacterium | reverse complement strand
AAAGTATATAGTGAGGGCCTGATCAATCCGGAGTGTTATGTCACTTCAACGGATATGCGAAAAGAAAATATCGCAAAGAATGTGACGGGATTTTTTGGGGCGTCAGCACCCTTTGCCTTCGCGAAAAGGGATATCTCCTATGACGCCGATTTTGTCTGGATCGGCGGCCTGACATCGGAATATAATCAGGAAAAAACAGTACCGCTGAAGAATACCATGGGATCCGGGGTTCTGATGTTCGCCAACGCGGATACAAAATATCCGGAAGCGGTGGCGCGATTCCTGGATTACTGGTTCTCCGAGGAGGGCGAAGTAGCTTCCCAGCGCGGTTGGGAAGGTGTGACAATGGATTACGAGCCCATTGAGATTCTGGATGGAGAGGTTGCGACGCTCTATTGTCCGGAAGGCTTCGCGTCATCGGAGGACTACAAGATCAATAAAGCGCTTGTAGTTGGCCCCTTCAGCTTTGTGAGCCGCACCTACGGAACACATTACAGGCTGTTGAAGGAAGCTTCGGACGAGGTGCTCAATTCGGATGAGGTCTTAAAGACGTATGGATGGGCGGTTCTCGTAGGAAGAGGATTGCGGGAAGAGGGAATTGTGGAGAAGGAGGTATTCCCTAATCTGGTATATACAGAGGCGGAAAATAAAGAGCGCGCCTCACTGTATACAGACCTCAGCACCTATATCAAGACCCAGCGGGCGGAATTTATTACGAACCCCAACGCGGATATTGATGCCGGCTGGGATGCTTACGTCCAGAGATTGGATGCCATTGGTCTGGATCGGATACTTGAGATTGAGCAGAACGCATATGATCGTTTTAACAGGTAAGGAAATGAGATGAGAGTATTATTTAGCGGAACAGGCGCATCCGATTGGAAGCCGGAGTATCGGGAACAGGGTGAATACCGGAGATTTACGTCCGCAATTATAAATGAGGATCTGCTGCTGGATCCGGGCCCCCATATATACGATTTCGCAGAATGGTATGGGCAGGAGGACTGCCTTGGGGGCATAAGGGATGTGCTCCTGACACATTCCCACGATGACCATTTTCAGATGGATCAATTGAGAAGATTATGCGCGGATAAGAGGATTCGATTCTGGTGTAATGAGGCCGTGGCTCCTTTGGTGGAAGAGACCGAGGGCCTGACGGTTCACAAGATGCCTTGCTTTGAGCCGACTTGTATTGGAAGCTATGTTGTGACGGCGGTGCCGGCGAATCATGGAACGGCAATCTGGCAGGAGCAGGCTGTACACTACATGATCGAACAGAATGGGAAGCGTATCTTCTATGGCTGTGACGGGGCGTGGCTGCGCAGGGATGCCTGGTATTATATGAAAAATTATAAGTTTGATCTGATGATATTGGATGGAACCCTGGGGGACGCTTACGGGGATCATCGGATTTTTGAGCATAACAGCTTAAGGATGGCAGAGCTGATGGCAGAGACCTTCCGCAAGACGGAGGTTTTGAAAAAACAGGGAAAAATCATGATTACGCATTTGTCACGTAAGTGCCACGGAACCCAGGCGGAGGTGGAGCTGCGCCTGGGTTTTGCCCAGATTGGTGTCGCGTATGACGGCTGTGCGGTGGAAGTTTAGAAGAAAGCTCTGAAACAAAAGCAAAGGAGCGTATCATTAGCAAGGAATATGACAGGTAGGAAAATGAGTTAGGAAGGAAGGATTACGATGGAGAAAAAGAAGAAATGGATCATTCTGGGCTCCGTGGTTCTGCTCTGCGTGGCGGTGGGGGTATCCAGTCTGATCTTTGCCCTGACAAGAGGAAAGCAGAAGGATAAGGAGCCTGACCCGGGAAACGTGGTGGAAGGACCAAATGTGGATGTAAAGGCAGCCGTTGCGGAGGGACGGTTTCCCGCCGGTGTATTGTACAGCATCGGCAAACCGCTGTACAATAACGACCTGACTGACTCGTCTCCGGTGCAGGAGCTGCAGGATACGGGAGTCCGGTATACCTTTGACGCCACCAACGTGTTGAAATCCGCCTATGTAGAAGGGATTGAGATGGAGGCGGCCAGGTATGACACCATGACCATCCGGCTGCGCTCTCTGACTCAGGATGCGTTTACCCGGTTCCGGCTGTATCTGCTGACGGATCAGGGCGGGAATCTCTTAAAAAAACAGGTGGTGGATACCGCGGGAAACAATGCAAACCTTATAACAGTAGGAGAACCGGATGCAGACGGCTGGATCACAGTGCGCATCACGGTAAAGGGGCTGGAGGAATGGACCAGCGCGAAAACCATCAAGGGCTTTAATTTTGGATGGATGAATAAAGGAGCCGACCAGGAGGTCGGCGAGATCACCTTTACCTGGGAGAATGCCCAGGTAGATCAGGGGGTTACCTACGACTGGGAAGATGGCTACTTCCCGGCGGAGGTGCTCCAGGAGATTGCTGTTCCCGTCTACAGCAATAAGGAGGACACCACGGCCAAGATCAGGGTGGATCTGCTGTCTACCGGCCTGAAATACAGCTACAATCAATTATGGATCACGGGACTGAAGTCCATGTGGGTACAGGATCTGAATCTGGATACAAAGAAGTTTGATACCATGACAGTGAAGCTTCGGTCCAGGGATCTGGAGGCGTACAGCCGGTGGCGCCTGTACCTTGTCTCCGACCAGGAGGGTGATCTGAAATCGGATCAGGTGGCGGACAGCCAGAATACACCGGGCTTATTTGAGGCCAGCGAACCGGATGAGGATGGATGGGTTGTTGTCAACGTGGATCTGACAAAGATATTCCGCTGGAACAGTGCCAACACCATCAAGGCCTTTAATTTCGGTTTTGTCAATGCTGGACCAAATCATGAGTTCGCCTATGTGAAGTTCCATAAGTCGGGAAAAAGCAGCAGCAGTACTAGAAAGCCTGTGACAGATGGTCAGTTCCCGGCAAAGGTTCTGTATGCCCAGGGGTATCCGGTCTACAACAAGAACGTGGCTACCACACGTTTTGTGGGAGAGACGCTGCAGAACACGGGCGTGAAATACACCTGGGGGTCAAGCCATACCACCGGTTTAAAATCCGTCTACGCGGATAATTTACAGCTGGATACAGAGCAGTTCAACACGATGACCATCCGGCTTCGAACCCTGGATAAAGGGGAATTTACCCTGTATCGTCTGTATCTTCTCACGGATACGGCCGGAGATCTCAGTGACGATAAACTGGGTGTGGTAGTCAACAGCAAGGAGACCGGCAAGAATGTCACGGTCAGCGAGCCGGATGCCCAGGGATGGATTACGGTGAAGATCGATCTTGGCAATATCGAGCTGTGGAAGAATTCCAGGACCGCTCTTGGCTTCAACTTTGGCTGGGTCAATACGGGCTTTGTACAGGAGATCGGTGACATCCGCTTTACCATGGAGACGATTCCGGAACAGCCGGTGCCAGAGAAGCCCCAGAAGCCGGAGCCAGTTCTTGTGACGGACGGCCAGTTCCCGGCGGGGATTCTCTATGCCAACGGCAGGCCGCTTTGGAATAACGATGCCGCTTCCACCGATCAGCTGAGTGAGGAGCTTCTTGCTGCCGGTGTGAAGTATGATTTTACCGGTTTCCGTGAGACCTCGAAAAAGTGTATCTATGTGGAGCACATGGAGCTTGCGCCGGAGGATTATGATACCATGACGGTGCGGGTGCGCTCCCTGGATGGAACCGCCTTTGAACGCTACTGTCTGTATATCCTGGGCACAAATGGCGGAAGCCTTGGAAATAAAACGCAAGGCATGGCGGCAGATTCCGTGGAGCTGAATCAGGCGGCGATCACGGTGAGCGAGGCGGATGCCGAAGGCTGGATTACGGTGAAGTATGATTTGAGCAGGCTGGAACTGTGGAAGAATGCGGGAACGGTGAAGGGCTTTAGCTTTACCTATGTGAATAAGGGTGCCAGGCAGGAGCTTGCGGAGATCCGGTTCACGAAGGAAAAGCAGTCGGAGGATCCGAAGCCGGATGACCCGAAACCGGAACCTGTTCTTGTGAAGGACGGCCAATTCCCGGCGGAGATTCTCTATTCCAACGGCAGACCGTTGTGGAACAACGACGCCGCTTCCACCGAACAGCTGGATGAAGAGCTTCTGGCTACCGGTGTGAAGTATGATTTTACCGGTTTCCGTGAGACCTCGAAAAAGTGTATCTATGTGGAGCACATGGAGCTTGCGCCGGAGGATTATGATACCATGACGGTGCGGGTGCGCTCCCTGGATGGAACCGCCTTTGAACGCTACTGTCTGTATATCCTGGGCACAAATGGCGGAAGCCTTGGAAATAAAACGCAAGGCATGGCGGCAGATTCCGTGGAGCTGAATCAGGCGGCGATCACGGTGAGCGAGGCGGATGCCGAAGGCTGGATTACGGTGAAGTATGATTTGAGCAGGCTGGAACTGTGGAAGAATGCGGGAACGGTGAAGGGCTTTAGCTTTACCTATGTGAATAAGGGTGCCAGACAGGAGCTTGCGGAGATCCGTTTCACGAAGGAAAGACAGCCGGATCCAGGACCGGATGACCCGAAACCGGAGCTGACGGAGGAAGAGAAGCAGCAGATTGCAGCCGGCGTATTTGACGCGAAGGTGCTCTATGCGGCAGGCAGACCGGTGTGGAATAACAACGTGCAGGATGCCAAGTCCAGGCAGGAGCTGGCGGACGACCGCGTGACTTATACCTTCCAGGAAGGTCTTGCGCTGAAGTCCATCTATGTGAATGGCGTGGAGATGAATCCAAAGGAATTCGAAAAAATGGTAATCCGTATCCGTTCGCTGACCGAAGACACCTTTGAGCGTTTCCGTTTGTATCTGGTTACCAATGAGGGCGGCAGCCTGACAAAGGAACCAATCCTTGACACAGGTAAGAATCTGAACAGCGACAGCATCACTGTAGGGCAGGCGGACAAGGACGGATGGATGGATGTGACCATCGATCTGGATGGATTGGAGTCATGGATCCAGGCAGAGACGGTGACAGGTTTCAACCTTGGCTATGTCAACGAGGGCAGCGACCAGGAAGTGGCGTCTATTCTGTTTAGCAAGAAGAGCGGAAGTTTTACGGGAAGCTTTGGTGCAGCTGCGCTGTATGAACTGGGCAGACCAGTACAGGATAACAAGAGCGGTTCCACTGCCAGCCTGAAGGAGGAGCTTCTTGCCACCGGTGTGAAATATGATTTTACCGGTGATGTAAGGAATACCGCACTGAAGTCGGTGGTGCTGGAGAACATCGCGCTGGATACGAAAGCGTATGATACTATGACGGTGAAGATCCGTGCGCTGGATGAAAATAGTTTTGACCGCTGGCGGTTATATCTGCTCACGGATCAGGGCGGAAGCCTGTTCACGCAAGCGACGGGAATGGTTTTGGATTCCAACGGTTTGAATAAGGAGCTGGTTACGGTCAGCCAGCCGGATGACCAGGGATGGATCACCGTGACCATTGATGTGGGAAGCATTGATCTGTGGAAAAAAGGCAGTACAGTCACCGGTGTGAACTTTGGATACGTAAACAAGGGCAATCTGCAGGAGGTGGCGGAGATTTCCTTCACCAAAACTCAGGTTTCCCTGGTGTCCAGGATTGTAAGGCTTCTGGGCAGCTTTGGAATCATCGGGAGGATATCCCCGGCGATCCTGCCGAAATACCTTTTGTTCTAAAAACGAAGGAAACGCATTCATCCGCGTTTCATTAAGATAAGGCATAGGTGGAATTGCAGTCAGAAGCTGCGGTTTCACCGCCTTTTTATACAAAATTAAGAAACAGGGCGCCGCAGCGTTCTGCAAAATTGCGATACTAATGAATATGCGCAGGAAGGAGAAGTGCGAGAAAATGGTAAAAAGAAGGAGAAAATTAATCATAGCATGGCTGCTGATCTTTTGCATGGCAGTGCCCATGCTTCCCCCGGTTGTTCGGTCACAGGCGGCGGATACGGAGATAGAGGTGGATTACGATCATATGACCATACAAGAAATTTTAAACACCAAGACGGCCCTTACCTGGGTTTTCGCGGGGGACAGCATCACCCATAACAGCGTCTGGACCCAGGGCATGAACAGTTATTCGGAATGGTTCGAGCAATATCTGTATGATAAGGGCAGAAGAGACGATTCTGTGATTCTGACCGCCTGGGGCGGCGCGGATACTTATGACTTCCAGACAAAGGAGACGGAGAACTCCACCAAGGGTACCGACAATGATATATTTAATGGTCAGGGATCCCGGGCGGATGCAGGAATGGGCTTGGAGCAGATGGTCTTAAAATACAATCCTGATGTGGTATTTATCAAGCTGGGTATGAATGATCGGAATAAGGATCAGGCAACCTTTGAAAAATACTATAATCAGATGTTGGATGACATTTATGCAGCGGGAGCGGCAAATGGAAAGAAGCCCAAGCTTGTGCTCTTAAGTCCTACGCCGCTCTCCGGAGAATCCATCTATAATAGGGAGGAGGAAGACAAGGACAGCAGCTATCGTTTTCGAAACTATCTGGAGGGCATTGCTAAAAAACGCGGGCTGCTGTTCTGTGACCTTGCCACTGCGTTCACAGATGAAGCATTGACATTGGGCGCGGATTACAATCGCACCTTCTATTCTGATCCCTCGGATGGGGGACTCCATCCCAATGCGGCAGGTCAATATTTTCTTTTTCAAACATTCAGCAAGGCATTGGGGATCTACGATGAGGCTATGCCGCTCTATCAATGGAAGTATGAGGATCTGAATCAGGCAGCGCTGTATGCAGATGATACTTACCTGGGAAGAACGGCAGCCTACAGCAATAATTATGACAGCGTAGGAGATATACGCCCGGGGGACGACGAAGAGATAGACAAGCGGATGCCAGTGCTGTCATCTGCTGAGAATGCAAAGCTTCTGGCCAGTGTGGATTTTGAGAGTGGAAACGAAAAAAGAAATGGATGCTTTCTCGGCGGCAGCACCTATGCGGAGGGAACAAGAGTCAGCCTTACCGATGGGGATGTCTGTGAGGATCCGTTGACGCTGGAGGAAGTACAGGAACTAAAAAGGGAATTTTCCATTGTTTTTCGGGCAAAGCTGGAAGCTGGCAGCACCGTGAACCAGCCAATCCTGTATCTTGCGCCCGCCGGTGTTGGAGATTGGAATAATTCCTTAGCCCTGGGGGTTCCCAGCGCAAAAAACGAGTGCTACTACAGACTTTACAATAACAAGGTGGTACAGACCGTGAATACCAGCGGCAACCGGATCACACTGGATGGAACTACGCCGGTGAATGCATGGCATACCATTGCTATTGTGCAGTCTGCGGATCAATTTATCTATTATGTAGATGGAGAAGCGGTATCTGTCAGGAATGTGAAGCTAAAGGATGATTATGAGATCGGCACGGCGTTTCAAAACGCAAAAAATTTTACAGCATACATTGGTTCTTACACAAACGCTGCTTCCTATAATCTATACCAATTAAAAGGAAAATTGGATTATTTCCAATTGTATGGCAGTGCGCTGTCTGGTGAACAGGTGAAAGAACTGTCGGAAAAGGAAACGGAGTCCAGTACGGATACCGATACGGTACAATGGAGCCAGACCGTGAAGGAAAATAATGTCTGGGTCGTTGCCGGAGGAGATCAGATGTCCGGCTACCATGGAACTGTGGTAAATCGTTCCCTGTTCCGACATATAGACAACGTTTTTCGCTGCGCGACCTGTGTGGCAGCTGATGTGAATAACGAAAATTGCCGGGATAACCGCATGGTGAGCGCAGCTGCGCCGGGGCGGACCGTGGGAGAATTAAACGAGCGGTACGACACGCTGATTGCCCGCCACGACCATCAGGTGTTCCTGCTCCTGCCGGAAATATCCCAGGTATATGGGGAAGCTTATCAGCACTCAAAGACGGCGGTAGCGGAGTACAAGGCCTCGGTGCAGGAGCTGCTGCGGCGGGAAAAAGAGAACGGAAGTATCCGTGTTCTGTGGACGCCGCTGGCTTCCGGGGAGGATACGGTCAACGGATATCTGAACGATTACGCACAGGCGATCCGTGAGCTCGCAGCTTCCGACCGCAGCATCCTGTTCTTTGACGCCAACCGCTTCATGAACGAGAAGATGAGCGATAATGAGAGCCTGAAGCGCAATTGGTTTGAAAACGATATGTATATCTCGCCGCTGGCGGCAGTGGATCTGACCTATGGGTTTTATTGCTGTATGAAGACGATGAATACGGAAAAAATGGAAGTATTGGATCACAATCTTCGTGCTGCTACGGACGCAAGAATATTTAAGGGCAATTATGTGCGGGATTATATTGCGGCGGATGTAAAGGTCAGCGGAACAACGGTAACGGTAGACACCACGGCTATCAGAGCGGAGTATCCGGGGCTTGCCAATATGAGACTTGTCCTGACACCTGGACCGGGAGCTGGCAATTATCATGAAAAGCTGCGGGAACTTGGTGAAGTGGCAGAGGTTGCAGAGCGTGACGGCGTATACACCTTTGAGGCCCCCTGCTCCAATCCAGTATTGGCGGTCTATGGAGAACGGGACGGGAAAATCTATCGCTTTAAAGATCTGGCCGTGAAGGTAACCACAACGGCAACGCTGCCGGAGGAAAAGTCGGATCCGGACGGCGCGTATCTGGACAGCCTGGAGGTGGTAGGGACTCCAGCCATCGGGTTTGAGAAAGAAAAAACAACATATGCTGCGACCTTGTACCAATATCAGAGGAACGTACAGCTGCGGGCAGAGGCCCAGAAGGGTTTACAGATTACTGTGAACGGAGCCGAAGTAAAATCCGGCGCGTATTCACAGCTGATTCCGGTAGATAAATCAGAGACGGTCACGGTAAAGGTAAGAGGGACGGTGGCAGGAAGCCCGGCGGAGAAGACCTATACCCTCAACCTCACCAGACAGGACAATCCGGACATCATCATCACGGAGGTAATGACAGACGGCTACTACCAATATGAGACCATAGACGGACAGACCGATTATGGAGAGGACAATTATGATCTGATCGAGATCTATAACGCGTCGGGGCGGGATCTGAACCTGTTGGATTATTCCATCGGTTATAAGAGGGATTATCCTTTTACAAATCAGGTGGTAAACCAGGGAAAATGGCCCTATTATTTCACTGGCAACGACCAGGCCTTTTCCTGTACCAGCGCGGCTGTCACCACGTATACCGGAATCAATCAGATCACAAAGTATTCCAGCTATTGGCCGGGCGGCAGCAGCCGGGAGCCGGAGACCGTATTGTTCAAAGCGGATTCCACCATGGTGATCTGGGTTAAATTCGCGAAAAAGGGAACCACTGACACTTATG
The DNA here is from genome assembly GCA_902463835.1 of uncultured Lachnospiraceae bacterium. GTDB lineage: Bacteria > Bacillota > Clostridia > Lachnospirales > Lachnospiraceae > 14-2. The sequence goes on along the minus strand of CABQGZ010000036.1, from coordinate 4,087 downwards.
GAGAGACGCTGACCTATGAGACGCTGCGAAAAGCGCTGGAGGATCACAAGGGCACCCATACCCTCACAGTGGATATCGACGGAGTGGATACGGCAGTTGTTCCAGGGGAAGAGCAGCTGGTAGTGGCGGAAGTGCCAAAAGGAACTTACGCGGAGGCGCAAACCCCAAGGGCAAGAACAACAACAGCGGACAAAGCGGTGAAGAACTTCTACCTGGAGAGCGATGAGGTACATACGGCGAGCTCCACAGGAACGGCAAGAAACTGGCTGTTTGTCTTAAAAGACAGTGCCGCTCAGGCTTCGAACGGAGCCATTACGGAGGCGGGAGACGATATTATATCCGCGGCCAGATATGTGCGGCCCGGAAGGGTAGTAGGCGGTACGGCGGAGGGCAGGACAGACAAGCTGTCCAGCGTGTTCGCATACAACCTGGACAGAGGCATGTCCCTTGTGAAAAATGAGGGCTATTGGAATACATTCAGCATCGGAAAAGCGAATACCTCAAAAGAGCAGGGGTACAGCAATCTGACCAGCTTCGGCGCCATCGAATACTGGCAGAAGCCCTGCAGGCTTGCCGATCAGACGCCGGCGGTGGTGGATGACCGGACGCCAAACGAGGTGAAAAAAGGAGAGACGGCCGCCATCCGCCTGAACATTACAGACGATACGGATATCCGGTATATGGAGCTGTATGTGCGGAAAGCAGGAGAGAAGGACTATACCAGGATCGTGCGGGATCTGGTGCTGGAGGCCGGCGTAAAGAATGGAGGGGTATCCAGAGATATCACCAGATGGGAGTATGAATATGATCTGGGTGCGATCCCCGGGCAGGTGGAGTACTACGGTCTGGTACAGGATGGGAACCTGCATGAAACGATGATCGGTTCCAAAGAAACTCCGAAAAAGATCGTGATAGAGGGTGAGAAACCGGTAGATCCAGAGCCGGAGGATCCGAAGCCATCGGAGGAAAAGGAAGGCTGGTTCCCGGCGGAGCTCCTCTATGAAAAAGGAAGACCGGTATGGAACAATTCAAGTTCTTCCACCGATAAGCTTGGCGAGGAGCTTACAGAGACAGGCGTAATATACGATTACACTGGTCAGAAAGCCACCTCCTTGAAATCGGTCTATGTGGAAGATATCGCGCTGGATCCGGAAAAGTTTGACACCATGACGGTACGGCTCCGCTCCGTGGACGGAACACCCTTTACCCGTTATCGGCTGTATCTTCTGGGTGAAAATGGAGGCGCTATCAGTAATAAGAATGGACTGGCAGTGGATACCGATAACTTAAACATAGATGCCATCACAGTGGGAAACCCGGATGCGGAAGGCTGGATCACGGTGAAGATTGACGTGAGCAGCCTGGAGCTGTGGAAGAATGCGGGCGTCATCAAGGGATTTAACTTTGGCTATGTAAATACCGGCGTAAAGCAGGAGGTTGCGGAGATCCGGTTTACCGGAAAGGAGCCGGATGAACCCGATCCGGACAAACCTGACCCAGATAACCCTGATCCGGACAAGCCCGATCCAGACAAGCCCGATCCGGACAAGCCTGATCCAGACAAGCCAGGCCCGGAGAAACCCGATCCAGATAAGACAGATCCAGATAAGCCGAATTCAGGACAGGGGAATGAGCAGGCAGCGCCAAAAACCGGGGACTCCAACCTTGCATTCCCGTGGATTTTGTTCGGAGTATCAGCGGCGGCATTACTGACGGTGGGGGCTGCATGGATCCGGAAAAGAAAACCGGAAGCTTCAGGGAACGAAAGAAAGGAACCACATGGCTATTTTTGAGATATTAAAGCAGCAATTTCTGGAACAATACGAGCTGTTGCTGCGGCTTCTGATTGCCTGCCTGCTGGGGATGGCAATCGGATTTGAACGAAAAAACAGGAATAAGATGGCGGGAATCCGAACCCATGCCATTGTTGCCTTTGGGGCAGCGCTTATGATGCTGGTGTCAAAGTATGGATTTGGAGATACCGTACGCTACGACGCTGCCAGAATCGCCTCCCAGATTGTAAACGGAATTGGGTTCCTTGGCGCGGGTATTATCTTTGTGAAGGATAATACCTCCGTAAGCGGACTGACTACGGCGGCTGGCATCTGGGCCACCGCGGGAGTGGGGATGTGCGCAGGCGCAGGCCAGTATTTTCTGGCGCTGGCTGGCGGTGGCCTGCTGATATTTTTACAGGAATTGTTACACCGGATCGGATTTTTATCTCATGAGGCGTATCGTGCCAATGTAAAGCTGACCATGAAAAACAAGTGCAGTATCCGTGATCTGGAGGAATATATCGCAGGGCAGCAGGTGGAGATCGCTTCCATGCGGGTGAACCGCAGCGGAAGTGAGAAGATCGATACCAAGATCGAGATGGAATTGGTGTTCCTGCCCCGGCAGGACAAGATGGAGTTTATCAATGGTCTGGCGGATTTCCCGGGAATCAGCTCGGTGCGGGGATGACAGAAAGGAGAATAATGTATACAAGCCTGGATCCTTGATCCGGAGAAGAGGATACGGATTACCTATGATTTTTTGAGTGATCGGAATAAAATATTAAGAAACCGGAACAGTTCCTATGCTGCTCCGGTTTTTCATTGCTTCTTTCCGTGAAAAAAAATAAAATGAAGAGTATATAGGCGCAGATGGATCAGCAGCAGCCAAATAGTTTATCTACCAGTTACTTTGACGTGTTGCGGATATTGTCCGGAATGTCGTCTGACGGATGGAGGATAGGAGCGGAATATGTATAAGATATTATTGGTGGACGAAGAAGAACAGGTGCTGGACTCCCTGGAATCGCTCATGGAAAAGCTGGAGCGTGTGGTACCGGTCATCGAGAACGGGCTGATCTACAATCTTCTGTTTCAGGAATATTTTACGGAGGATATTCTATACTATAAGAATTTTCTTACCATCAAAGAGGATTACGGGTACATGCTGGCCATCGTCTGGGGCGATGTGCAGGAGGGCAGCCATATGACCAATGCCCTGGGGAGCAGTATCCGAATGCAGCAGTATTACACCGGAATCCGCACCTGCATCCGGGAGCAGTTCCATGGGATTGTGGGAAATGTGATGTCCAACAAGATTGCGGTTCTGATCCCCTATGCCAGAGAAGTGATGGAAGAGGAGGAACGCCTCGAGGTGTTGGAGCAGGCCCGCAGTCTGATCCGCAGGATGAAGAAGCAGGCAGGCGTAAGCTTTCGCATCGGAATCGGGGGAATCCGGGAATTCGAAGGCCTGCGGGACTCCTACCAGGAAGCGTTGGAAGCACTGGTTCACTCGGTGGAGATCGTATCCCACATTGAGGATCTTCCCAGGTACTTAGAATCGGAGGAGGACTATCCTCTGCATATGGAAAAAAAGCTGTTTGAAGAGGTGGAACGGGGCTGCCGGAACGAGGTAAGAGCAATTGCCGGAGCGTTTTTTGACTGGATGACCAGGAGCTACCCGAACCGGCTCATGGACATCCGGCAAAAGGTACTGGAGCTGGTACTGTGGGCAGAGCATATTGCTGTGGAAAAGACGAAGCCGTCCGGCCGATTTTTGGAGCGGGAGGACTACCTGTCCCTGCTGATGGAAATGACAGAGCCGGCTGTGCTTAGAAGCTGGTTTCTCTGGAGACTGGGAGATATCTGTGGCCGTATTGCGGACAGAAGAAAGGAGAAGGAGGGGAGTCTCATCGAAGCGGCCCGGGAGTACATTGCCAAAAACTATCGCAAGGATCTGTCTCTGGAGGAGGTATCCCGCAGAGTCAACGTAAGCCCCTACTACTTCAGTCGGATCTTCAAGGAGGGAACCGGTCAGAATTTCGTAGAGTATCTGACCATGATACGCATGGAGAAGGCAAAGGAGCTGCTGACGGAAAGCCATTGCAGCATGAAGGAGATCAGCAGCCAGGTGGGCTACTCGGAGCCCAACTATTTCAGCCGCTCCTTCCGGAAAAATGTAGGCGTCAGCCCCACGGAGTACAAGACGGCGTACGTTACGCATGCTCTACCAGATCCTCCATCCGGCAGCACAGAACCTTTGCCAGCCGCAGCAGATTCAGAGCCTGTGTCCGGTTGAGGTCCCGCTGGCGCTG
>CABQGZ010000035.1 GCA_902463835.1 uncultured Lachnospiraceae bacterium | reverse complement strand
AACTGCGCTGGAGAGGGCGGCGCAAACCGAAAACGTGGCTGGTGCAGGAGGGAAAGCGGAAGCAGAGGTGGTGCTCTATTCCGCACTGGCAGGTGGAGAGGTGACATCTGTCGCGAATTTAAGCGGCGGTGGTACCTATAACCGGGACGAGCAGGTGACGGTCATTGCAGAAGAAGTTCCCGGCTGTACCTTTGAAGGCTGGTATCAGACCAAGGGTGTATCGGAGGATGGAACGTCGATTACCTACGGTGGGGAGGCAGTCAGCACAGATGCATCGTATGAATTTTCCGCGGCAAAGAGCACGAAGCTTACAGCGGTCTACCGGGCGACAGAGCAGGTGACGTTGAAGGTGAACGGATCCGGACTCAAGGTGGACGGAGTACTATATTCCGATCAGGCCATAGTGCCGTATGAGATTGGGACGAAGGTCACAGTGGAGTATACTGGGAAGGAAGCGGACGGAGCATTTTATTATTGGAGGAACGCCTCGAATAAAGTTGTCAGCAATAAGGCTGTCTACACTTTTACAATTGTCACCGACACGGAGCTTACGGCAGTGACGGGAGAGAGCGGAGAGACCAGAACTGGGTATGTGGAATTTCTCTCCGCATACAATCAGGTGATGCAGGCGGATACATGGGCAGCAACGGACAGCGGACGCGAGCTTCCGACAGGACCGGCCAGATTGGGATATCAGTTCACAGGCTGGAGTCTGGATGATAAAACAACAGTGACTGCCCAGGATATTCTGACGAAGATTGGAAGCGGAGAACGCTATATCAGCGTGAGAGCATTGTATGAGAAGCTGGAAGATGCTTATACGGTAACCGTGAAGTATCCGGACGGTATCCATGCGGATGATGTTTACACCGGACAGGAGGGCGAGGGACTGACTGTTACGGCGGCAGACGTTGTGGGAAAAACATTCTCCTATTGGTCAGATGCAATAGAGGGCGGTAGAATTCTTGGCTATGATAAGGAATATTTTGTTTATGTCAGTCAGAATGTAACGCTTTATGCTATATATGATGTCCAGACAGAGGCAAAGCCTGTCATTGAACTTACCAATGCGTACGCATGGAAGAATGGGCAGAAAGACGTGGTGTCCTTTGAAGCGACCCGCAGCCTGGCAGAGGGTTATACGCTTATGGAGCACGGAATGCTGCTTGGCAGAGCTGATACCGTGGAGCAGAATGGTTTGGAGCAGCTGAGGGTGAATGGAGCCAGTGTAAATGTCAAGCTTGTGTCCACAGACACGGCGAAGCGAGGGGTATATACTGCATACGTCAATGTGGGAAGCCGAGCCCTTGTCCTCTATGCCCGGGGATATATGATCGTAAAGAATCCGCAGGGGCAGGTGGAGACACTGTATACGGACATCCAAAGCGGAAGCTATGAGACATTGAGCGGTCAGACCGGAAATGTGGTCATGGCGGCCAACAAGGCTGGAGCTGCAGATATTGATAAGAAAAATAATGCAGTAGTTTATGACAGCAGCAGGAGGCATGGCAGGGATGCCGGTTCCGTTAAGGTAACGGCAGCTGGTATGGATAATGCCATAAACTTGAGAGCGTTTGATTTCACAGAATATGAATATGTGGAATTCTATGTTTACACAGAGGCAGCAGGTGTACAGGCCGGTGTCTATTGGCTGGGAGACACCAATCTGGTATGTGGTCAGTGGACTAGAGTCCGTATCGATCTGACGCATACGAATCTGGTTTTGGTGGATAACGCTACAAATCGTGAGCTATGGCCCAATAGAGATCATATAAAGCCGGAAGGCAGGCTGGTAATGCGTTTCATGGGAAGCGGCTGTACGGCAGGAACAGAGTTCTGGATCTCTTCCGTGAAGGCCTATGCGTCCACCCAGGTGAATGATGTGAGCGCTGTGACGGGAACAGAATCTTATGCGTCCAATGATGTAACAAGGGCGGAATATGTGACGGATAAAGTGTATGATGGTCATGATGTGCGTGTAAAGGACAGCGATTATGGCTCCCTGAAAGTAACAGTGAAGAGTGGAGAGGCAGCCGTTGGTCTCTGGAATTCCCTTGTGAATGATATCAGTACATATGATCAGGTGTATTTCTATGTATACACGGACGCATCGAATACCAAGTCCGGTGGCTGGTGGTGCGGGGATACGCCCCTTGAGCCTGGAAAATGGACCAGAGTTACGCTGAAAGACTCCGATCCTTCCTATGGAACACCGCCATGGAATTGGAATGGTCAGCCTATCTTTGATGCCAATGTGGGCCCCAGAGGCTTTGCTTACCGATTCATGGGTGGAACGGATGGAACTGTATTCTACATCACTTCACTGTATGCGGAACGGATTCCGAAGGTTGCTGTTACAACAAAGAGCTGTACTGCAGACAAAGAAAGCTATGATTATGGCGATACGGTTACACTGACAGCAGATCCGGCGCCGGAAGGAATGGTATTTGATTACTTTGCAGTCAATGACTTATATATAGAAGGAAATACGTTCACCGCAACAGAGCGGCAGTATACGGTGGAAGCAGTGTACCGGAAAGCAAATGTAGTTCTGGCAGCCAATATGGCCGGTGCATCCGGGATTGACACCAACGGCAACCAGGTAACTTACGATACAATGGTGAAATATGGGGATGAGAGTGGCTCCATTAAGGTGACTGCGAGCGGAAGGGATAATACGGTATTCCTTAACAGCTTTGATTTCACCAATTATGATTATGTGGAATTCTATGTGTACACAAACATAGAAAATACCTTAGCCGGGACATGGTGGCAAAATGACACTCCGCTGAAACCGGGAGCATGGATCCAGGTGCGTCTGGATCTTCACAATGCGACAATCACCATGAAGGATGAGGCGGGCAATGAATTTTGGCTGAACTCCCTGACGGAGGCCCCTCATATTGGAAGAATGGCGCTGCGTCTGTTCAGTTATGGAGAAGGAGGCTGCACAGAAGGAACAGAATTCTGGGTATCCTCCGTCAAGGCCTACAGTACGAAACGCGTCAATAATGTGGGCAATGTGAGAACTTCCGGTTGCGCATCGAGCAATGCGACAGCGAAATATGTGACAGACAAAAGATATGATGACGAACGGCCTTTTGCGGATACTCTGGTGAAAAACACGGAGGACGGATTGCTGAAAGTGACGGTAACCGGAAACGAGGCGGCTGTCGGTATGTGGAATGCACTGACCAATGATATCAGTATGGCGGATCAGGTGTACTTCTATGTATACACGGATGCAGAGAATACCCAGTCCGGCGGCTGGTGGTGCGGCGATACGCCTCTGACTGCGGGACAGTGGAATAAGGTTACCCTGACAAAGGATATGAAGCCCCAGAACTGGAATGGAAAGGATATTTTTAATCCGCAGATTGGCCCCAGAGGCTTTGCTTACCGGTTTATGGGCGGCGGTGACGGAACGGTATTCTATGTGACATCTCTCTATGCCGATATGCCCTTTGCGGCGGAACCGGTGGAGATTACTGCGACGAATTGCAAGACGGAGAAAGAAAGCTATACCCTTGGTGAGATGGTGTCACTTACACCAGATCCTGCCCCGGAAGGAATGGTGTTTGATTACTATACCGTCAACGGCGTTTATGCGGGAAGAAATGGTTTTGTGGTTATGGAGAAGCAGTGCGCGGTGGACGTTGTCTATCGTGAGGATTACGTGGTGGAACCTGCCAATCAGGCGGGAGCCTTCGGAATCGACGGGAATGGCAGCGCCATATCCTATGATACAGATGTAGCATATGAGGGCGAGGACGGCTCCATTAAGGTGACGGCAGGTACAAATGACAATGGAATTTACCTGGACAGCTTTGATTTTACAGGCTACAATTTCGTAGAGTTCGATGTATATACAAATACAGAGAATACGCAGGCCGGAACCTGGTGGGGAAATGACACGAATCTTGTGCCTGGCCAGTGGACGCATGTACGGTTGGATTTGCAGCATGAGAACATGACATTGATAAACGATCAGGGGCAGGAGTTCTGTCCCAATAAGTGGCAGAAGGGGTATCCCTTTATCGGAAAGCTTGTTCTGCGTTTCATGGGAGCAGGCTGCGCAGAGGGCGCGGAGTTCTGGATCTCTTCCGTGAAGGCCTATGGTTCTGTACGGGTGAACAATGTTGCGAAAGAGATGGGAACGATTCTTTATGACAAAGATGCAAAATATGAGTATACCACAGAGAAAATGTATGATGGCACGGATGCGATGGTGAAAGCCTGTGATCAAGGTTCGCTGAAGGTGACAGTAAACGGGGGCGAATCCGGTATTTGCAGCTGGAATTATGTGACAGGAGACATAGGTGAGGCGGATCAGGCATATTTCTATGTGTATACAGAGGCTTCCGGCGCAAAGGCCGGCGGCTGGTGGTGTTCAGATACGTCTCTTGAGCCGGGAAAATGGACCAGAGTTACACTGAAAAATGACGGCAATCCGGCACAAAATCTGCATGGAAAGAGCATTTTCGATTCCGGTGTGGAAAACGGCGGCCCCAGGGGCTTTGTCTACCGCTTCATGGGTAAGCCAGGCGATGTGTTCTATATAACATCCCTTTATGCCGGAATGCCATATGACACTGGCAGGATTCCAGATCCAAACGAAGGCAAGGAGATGTGGATCGGCGGCTGGGATGTGCCGAGAAATACCTACGAGGATTACAAGCTGGCGAAGGACATGGGACTGACACACATGTTTATCGATCAATTTATGGCCCAAAAGGGTACGCCGGCGTATTATCAGCAGCTGATCTATTGTGGACAGGTTGGTCTGAAGGCCATTGTAGGCATGGACACGAATCTGGATAATCCGCATAATGTGCAGACGGATATGTTCGATTACAGCATATATCCGGCCGTTGATATGATCAATCTCTGGGATGAGGTGCCCATAAAGCAGTTCCCGGATGTGCTGGAGCGGGTGCGCGCTATGAATGAGCTGTATAAGAGAAAGAATATGACACTCTATGTCAATCTGGATCCTTATAACTGTACCGAGCAGAATGCTTATGGGGAAGGTCAACATAACACAGAGTATTATATGCAGACGGATAAATACCTTCAGCCGTATTGTGATACAGTCCTCAAGGAGATTCAGGGAAGAAAGATTCTTTCTACCTCCATTTATCCCCTTCGTAAGGATGGCGTTTATAACATATGGCTGGATCGTTTAAGCTGGTATGCGTATTATGCCAAGCAGGAAAACGCAGAAGTGCATACGTTCATTCAGGCCTTTGATAGCGAGACAGAGCGTCCCATTACCAGAAAGGAAGAGCTTTCCTATCAGATCTATACGGATATGGCCTTTGGCATAAAAGGATATTCGTATTTTACATACCGGAAGTCCCTGGTTGACGGAATTGGCGGCGGCTGTGTGGATCAGAATGGGAACCCCACATCCATGTATTACTGGGCAAAGGAGATCAATGAGGCAGTTGCGAAAATGGACGAGGTATACTTGTCTTACAAGTGGGATGGTGTTCTGCCGCTGAGAGGTACAGTTCGCAGTGAACTGGAGCATTGTCTGAATAAGGTGTATAATCCGCTGACAAGCTTAGCTTGTGCTTCCGGGGTTACAGCCACGGGGGACACCCTGGTCGGACAGTTTGTGAATGACAGTGGAAAAACGGGATTATTTGTGACTAATTTCACAGATCCGTTGGATAATTTTACGGATCAGGTGACATTTACCTTCCATGGAGCAGGAAACGCGGTGGTATATCGGAACGGAGATGCAACGACACAGCCGGTATACAATAATCAGCTGACCATCAGTCTGGCTCCGGGCGAGGGAGTATTTGTAATCCCGCAATAGAAGGAGGCAAAAGAGAAGATGCAATTGGAAATACAAGAATCTGTAAAAACGAAATATGAATTACCAGAAATGGATGTGATCTGTCTGCTGAAAGATAACGTCATAGCTACTTCCGGTATTGACGGAGGAGAAGTGGAACTGAGAATGTGGGAGTAGTTCTCACCTAAATGTAAATGGGTTCTCATACTATGGTAGAACATGCTTTTGCCATAGTATGAGGAAAAAAAGGAACAGCAAGGGAGAGGAACAAAGTGTTGAGAGAGAAGATTAAGAAGCAAAAGAAAAATGGAAAACGCGTATTGGCGCTTTTGCTTGCGGTGGTCACAGCACTATCTATGAATGCGACTGGTTGGGCAGCGAGTAAGGAAGCGGGGCAAAATGAAACGGATGGACAGGTGCAGAAAGATCATGTGATTTTTGCTGTCGACCGGGATGGAACATCCAAAATCAGTGCAAACGGCAATAATGTGTCCTGTGACACGGGCGTGAAATATGAAGGGGAGAGCAGTTCCCTGAAGCTTACGGCAGGAGGAGGGGATAACAGCATCTTCCTGGACAGCTTTGATTATACAGGTTATAATTTTGTAGAGTTCTATGTATATACAAAAGCAGCAAATACCCAGGCCGGAACCTGGTGGGGGAATGATACGGATCTGAAGCCGGGAAAATGGACGCTTGTGCGTCTGGATCTTGGGCATGAGTATATTACGCTCCTAAACGACCAGGGACAGGAATTCTGTCCCAACAAGTGGCATAAAGGCAGTCCCTTTGTGGGAAGACTTGTCCTACGCTTCATGGGAAGCGGCTGCAAGGCGGGGACGGAGTTCTGGGTTTCCTCCGTGAAGGGCTACAGCACAAGAAGGGCCAACAGCGTAGCCACTGTGGAGAGGGCTGGCTATGCTTCCAGCAACGCAAAGGCGGAATATGTGACAGACAGGACGTATGATGATGAAAGCAATACTGCGGACAATCTGATGAAGGCTACGGAGAAGGGCCTGTTGAAAGTAACCGTATCAGGCGGCGAGGCGTCCGTGGGTATCTGGAGCTCGCAGATGAATGATGTGAGCATGGCCGGGCAGGTGTACTTCTATGTGTACACGGATGCCCGGAATACGAAGGCCGGCGGCTGGTGGTGCGGTGACACGCCCCTTACGCCGGGAAAATGGACGAAGGTTACTTTGACGAAGGAGATGAAACCCCAGAACTGGAACGGGAAGGACATCTTTGACCGGGAAATCGGTCCAAGGGCATTTGCCTATCGATTCATGGGAGGAAGCGATGGAACGGTGTTTTATGTGACGTCCCTCTATGCGGATATGCCTTTTGCCAAAGAACCGGTAAAGATCATCACCAATCATTGTTCCACGGATCAGGAGAGCTATCTTCGCGGCGATACGGTGACACTGACAGCAGGACCCGCGCCGGAAGGAAAGACCTTTGATTACTATACGGTCAATGGCGTCTATGCCGGAAGGAACGGGTTTGTTGTGGCAGATAAAGAGAGTGTGGTGGACGTAGTCTATCGGGAAGCCAATGTGATCCAGTCAGCGAATAAGGCCGGCGCGTCCGGAGTTGACGGAAATGACAGTGCCATATCCTTTGATGCAAAAAGAGCACACGGGGAGGAGAAGGGCGCCATCAAGGTGCAGGCAGGGAAAGAAGACAGTGCCATCTATCTGGACAGCTTTGATTATACAGGTTATAATTTTGTAGAGTTCTATGTATATACTGAGGCCGAAAATACGATGGCGGGAACCTGGTGGGGGAATGATACGATTCTGCAGCCTGGAAAATGGACGCTTGTGCGTCTGGATCTTGGGCACGAGAACATTACGCTTCTAAACGACCAGGGCCAGGAGTTCTGTCCCAACAAGTGGCATAAGGGAAGTCCCTTTGTGGGAAGACTTGTTCTGCGCTTCATGGGAAGCGGCTGCAAAGCGGGGACAGAGTTCTGGATATCTTCCGTGAAGGCCTACAGCACAAGAAGCGTCAACAGCGTGGCTGCTGCGAAAAGTGATGGTTACGCGTCCAGTAATGCAAAGGCGGAATACGTGCCGGACAAGACATATGAAGATGAAAGTCTTGCCGCGGACAGTCTGGTGAAGGCCGCGGAGGAAGGACTGCTGAAAGTGACAGTAACCGGGAACGAGGCGGCGGTAGGTATCTGGAATTCACTGCTGAGTGACGTGAGTATGGCCAAGCAGGTGTATTACTATGTGTATACAGAGGCAAAAAATGCAAAAGCCGGTGGCTGGTGGTGTGGTGACACGCCGCTTACACCAGGAAAATGGACGAAGGTTACATTGACCAGGGAGATGAAGCCTCAGAACTGGAATGGGAAGGATATTTTTGACCCGGAGATTGGCCCCAGGGCTTTTACCTATCGATTCATGGGAGGCAGCGACGGAACCGTGTTCTATGTAACGTCTCTCTATGCGGATATGCCTTTTGCCAAAGAGCCGGTGGAGATCATCACGAATCACTGTACCACGGCCAGGGCAGGCTATCTCAGGGGAGACATGGTGACGCTGAAAGCAGCTTCTGCGCCGGAGGGAAAGGTATTTGACTACTACACTGTCAATGGTAGATATGTGGGAAGAAATGGCTTTGTCGCGGCAGATAAGCGGAATGTGGTGGAGGCTGTCTATCGGGATGCCCATGTGGTTCAGCCGGCCAATAAGGCCGGAGCGTCCGGAATTGATGGGAATGGCAGCAGCATATCTTATGATGCGAAAAGAGCGTTTGAGGATGAGAGTGGATCTATCAAGGTGACCGCAGGCAAGGATGACAATGCAATCTACCTGGATCGATTCAATTTTACCGGGTACAGCGCAGTAGAGTTCTATGTATATACCCAGGCGGAGAATACCCAGGCCGGAACCTGGTGGGGGAATGATACGAAGCTGCAGCCCGGAAAATGGACGCGGGTGCGCCTGGATCTTGGGCATGAGAACATTACGCTTCTAAACGACCAGGGCCAGGAGTTCTGTCCAAACCATTGGCAGAAGGGACACCCCTTTGTGGGGAGGCTGGTACTGCGTTTCATGGGAAGTGGCTGCAAAGCGGGGACGGAGTTCTGGATATCCTCCGTGAAAGCTTACGGTTCCTTACAGGTAAACAATGTGAGCGCTGTGGAAAGAGATGGTTATGCAGCAAGTAATGCAAAGGCGGAATACGTGACGGAGAAATCCTACGATGGTACGGATGCGAGAGTAAAGGCCTGTGACCAGGGGGCGCTGAAGGTGACAGTGACCGGAGGCGAGGCAGCTGTCGGCGTCTGGAACAAGCTGCCGGATCATATCGACACGGCAAGTCAGGTTTATTTTTATGTATACACGGATGCAAAGAATACGAAGGCTGGCGGCTGGTGGTGTGGAGATACGCCTCTTGCACCGGGAAAATGGACGAAAGTTACACTGACCAGGGAGATGAAGCCCCAGAACTGGCATATGAAGAATATTTTTGATTCCAGTGTGCAGCAGGGAGGGGTCAGAGGATTCGCATATCGGTTTATGGGAGGGACTGATGGAACCGTATTCTATGTGACGTCCCTCTATGCAGAAGTGCCGTATGACACTGGAAAGACTCCGGATCCCAACAAGGGCAAGGAGATGTGGATCGGCGGCTGGGATGTGCCGAATAATACCTACCAGGATTACAAACTGGCGAAAGATATGGGATTGACCCATATGTTCATCGATTGCTTTATGGCGAGAAAGGGTACGCCGGAATACTATCAGCAGCTGGCTTATTGTGAGCAGGTAGGATTGAAAGCCATTGTAGGCATGGATACGAACCTTGATAATCCTCATAATGTACAGACGGATATGTACGATTACAGTATCTATCCGGCAGTGGATATGATCAATCTCTGGGATGAGCCGCCCATGGCTCAGTTCCCGGATGTGCAGGCGCGGGTGCGGGCCATGAATGAACTGTATAAGGGAAAGGATATGACGCTTCTCATCAATATGGATCCTTACAACTGTATTGAGCAGAATGTGGGGGGAATCAGCGGAAATCACGCAACGTATTATTGGGATACCGAGAAATATCTGCGGCCTTACTGTGATACAGTCCTTAAGGAGATTACGGGGAGAAAAATACTTTCTACCACCATATATCCCCTTCGAAAGACAGGAATCTATGACATATGGCTGGATCGCCTGAGCTGGTACGCGGAATGCGCCAAGCAGGATAATGCGGAAGTACATGCGTTTATTCAGGCCTTTGATGGTGAGACGGAGCGTCCCATTACGAAGAAGGCGGAGCTGTCTTACCAGATTTATACAGATATGGCCTTCGGCATAAAAGGATATACGTATTTCACATATCGGAAGTCGCTGTTGGAAGAAATCGGCGGCGGGTGTGTGGATCTGGATGGGAGACCCACATCCTTATATTACTGGGCCAAGGAGATCAATGAGGCGGTTGCAAAGTTTGACGAGGTGTATTTGTCTTATAAGTGGGATGGAGTTCTTCCGCTGAAGGGGACAGATTACAGCCGGCTGCAGAATTGCCTTGATAAGATTCATAATCCGCTGACACGTCTGGCCTGTGCCTCCAATGTGACGGCTACAAAGGATACGCTTGTTGGTCAGTTCTTTGATGACAGAGGGAAGTCAGGCTTGTTTGTAAGTAATTTTTCAGATCCGTTGGAGAATCAGTGGGATGAAGTGAGCTTTACCTTCTGGGGAGCAAGAAGCGCTGTTGTGTATCGAAATGGAGAAGCGACGGTACAGCCGGTATACCAGAATCAGCTGAAAATCAGCCTGGCGCCAGGAGAAGGAGTCTTTGTGATCCCACAATAGAAAGGAACGACATATGTTGCAAAAGCATGTAGAATATAGCATCTTTCGCAAGTGCAGCACAGTATTTTTCGCATTGCTGGCCTCCCTGTTTCTGGGAGGCACAGCGCTGGCTGCCCAGAACTACACGGAAGGATATTTTGAGTATCAGGTGGAGGAGGCTTCTGTCACCATCGTAAGGTATTACGGAAAAGAATCAGAAGTGACAGTGCCGTCCATGATCGCCGGAAATCCCGTCTCCAGGATTGCAAAGGGTGCCTTCGGAAGCAGTACAACGGTAAAGAAGGTGAGCCTTCCGGATACGATCATGACCATAGAGGAGGGAGCTTTCCAAAATGGGATTCAGATCGTATACAACAGCGGCGCCGATGAGCCGGGAAATGGACAGAGACCGCCTTCGGATGGAAGCCAGGGCGGCGCACCGGATGGAAGCCAGAATGGCGCATCGAATGGAGTGTCTTCTGACGAAACAAATCTTGGCACAATCGATGGAACAGACGGCATAGACGATGCACAGACCGGAATCGACGGTGCGGAGGTACAGCTTCCGGAGGAACCAAAGGAAAGTGATAAGACCGGGCAGGACGTTTTATCTGAGCAGGATCGGGACGGGGGTAAGCTGTGGATTGGAATCGTTGCTGCTGCAGCAGTCCTCACGGCAGGAGTGGCTGTCCTTTTATGGGAAAAGAAACGAAGGAAGAAGAATCGATGACAACGAACGAGGAACTTATTAAAAACTATTTGCTGGAGCGGGCGAAAGGGATCATGAAAGCGCCCAAAGGAAAGCTGAAGCATCCTTTTTTTGACCCCGGAACGGATTATGGCGGAGAGCAGTGGGACTGGGACAGCTGTTTTGAGGCACAGGCATTGTTTACGGCGTTTGACATTTTTGCGGAGGAAGAACTGGCAGAACACGGAATCACCAGGGAAAATGTGACGGAACATGCCAGGGGCTGTATTTTGAATTTCCTGGAGGCCCAGGAAGAGGATGGGTATATACCGATTCTTGTCTGCGAGGGAGGACTCTTTGAGGGGTACTTTGAAGCGGAGCACAGGCGCGGGGAGCCTATGAATCCGGCAAAGCTCTTTTGCCTTGCCGCGTACAATACGTGCCGCTTCATGGGGGACTATGTCTGGCTGGATGCAGGACGGCTGATTTCGTATCTGGATTATTTTGAACGGAATCTGTACGATGCTGCCACGGGGCTGTTCTTTTTTCAGGATGACATCATGGTTGGGATTGACAATAATCCTACCGTATTTTTCCGCAATCCCCGTTCCTGCGCAGATATTTTTCTGAACAGCCTTATGCATGAGGAATATTGCTCCACTGCAGCAATCTTAGAGGAGCAGGGAGACGAGAGAGCTGCGGCAATACGTCAGAAAGCAGAGCAGCTGAAGGCAGCAGTCAACCGGGAGATGTGGGACGACCATGACGGGTTGTTCTATTCTCAGGATCTGACCCGGTATCAGACTCCTAAGAAGGTGAAGGAAGTGTCGTTCCATTCAGGGCTGTATCCTACCTGGCACAGCACGCCGCTGAAAATTCGATTCTGGGGATGCTTTATGCCCATGTGGGCAGGTCTGTGCTCGGATGAGCAGGCGGAGCGTATGAGTAAACATCTGACAGATAACGATGATATTTTGGCAGTCTATGGGATTCGCACCTGTGCAAAGACGGAGAAAATGTACAGTCTGGAAAAAAGCTCGAATCCATCCAATTGGCTGGGCGCTGTGTGGGTGCTTGCCAATGTTCTGACCTGGCAGGGGCTGGTGCGTTGTCATCAGGCAGAAGCAGCCGGGAAGCTTCGGACAGCGACACTGGAATTGTTGGGACAGAATCTTAAGGAACACGGCGAGATGTATGAGAGCTACCACCCGGATACAGGAGAACCTATGCTGTATCCCGGTTTCTTAAGTCTGAATATGCCGGTGCTGGAGATGCTGAGAGAATGAATCCTGCAAGCGAGAATCAGGATTGTCGGAGGTAAGTGATGAATACAGACAACAAGGGCTTAAAACGTGCAAAAGCCAATACCGTTGCGGCAAGCAATCAGTTGAAAAGAGAAGGGTATGTGACAGTAACAAATGGAGAAAATGACAGCTTAAAGGTGCTTTTTGTAGGCAACTCCATTACACGCCATGCCCCAAAGGTTGATATTGGATGGGATGGAGACTGGGGGATGGCGGCTTCTGGCGCGGAAAGGGATTATGTGCATCAAGTGGTCAGGAGATTAGAGAAGCGGTATGGCGCTGTCAGCTATTGTATTGCCCAGGCTTCCGAATGGGAAAGTAATTTTATAGACGGCGATACCATTTTGCCGAAATATTATCAGGAAGCCCGGGACTTTGCAGCTGACATCGTGATTATCCGTCTCGGCGAGAATCTAAACAGAGAGATGGATCAAAAGACAAGCTTTCAACCATATTTTGACCGAATGATCCGTTTCTTTGCCTCCAATCCCAAGGCGGTTATCCTGGTGACGGATACCTTCTGGAAGATGGAGATCTTCAGCGAAAGGATCCGGGAGGTGATAGCGGAGAATGGATATATCTATTGCGGCCTTTCCGATCTGGAGGAGGATGAGCGGACGATGGCGCTGGGGCTTTTTGCCCACGGCGGAGTCGCGGTGCATCCGGGAGATTACGGGATGCAGTGTATTGCAAAGCGGATTATCGCTGCGCTTCCGACGATCGAAGCACCATAGTAACGGCAAAATATGTAGCGGCAAGAGTATGATTAGAAAGTAGGAAGGGAAAGATATGGAGAGAATAACAGTAAACGAACTGACAAC
>CABQGZ010000034.1 GCA_902463835.1 uncultured Lachnospiraceae bacterium | reverse complement strand
CTCTTTTTATATACATCCCTACACACATCATAATTAACTGTTTAGTTAATATTTCTCGAGAGCAGGCTGGTGTGTCTGCGACTTTATAAGCTGAATAAAAGCTTATATTTGTTCATATATCCCTATGCTTCATCTTTAGGAAATTGGTATTCTCGAAGAATGACTAAGGTGCATGCGTACATTTGCCGCATTAAAGAACGATCGTCATCACAAAGCAAATGAATTGAACCATCGGCTTCTTTAACAGAGAAACACTCCATCAGCCTTGACGCTTCAGGCGATGGGAGGTATGAAATATCCGCTGGGGTTGCTTCTTCATGCTCACAATTTCTTTTTTGCAACAACGCTCGGAATTTTTCAATTGGCATTTGGTTGGTCATTCTCTTTTTTGACAATATTGCAATTCGCTGACAGCGTACAGCCTCATTTTTTACTATCTCAGAAGATTTTAGTAAGCTTTTTGCTTCAGCTTCATCAGAAGTTATGATTCGCTTCTCATCGAGAAAATCAGGTTCCATATGCCGTAACAGATAGGTGCAAAAAGTCTTTATACCGATATAGTCGTATTGGTCATTAACTGCTTCTTTCAAAACATCTCTAAGAGCTAGCAGATACTTGTTTTCAACACCGTAGGCAAAATGACCATCACCGACCAGATTGAGTGCTTTGCTAAACTGCTCGTCAACGGACTCTTGATCCCTTATCATCCGGAGCGCTTTGCAGAATCCTTCTTTACTTAGCATTGGCACCGTTCCTCTCCAAAAGTTCTTGTTCTTCTTTCCATATTTTGAGAAGCTCAATCGCATGGCCTTGTGTCTTAGGATCGGCACAGTATTCAAAGAACTGCACCGCGGCTTCTTCCAGCGTGAGGCCATAAGGCTTAAGTGGAGAGGTAGATATTGCAAACAGAGTGGCCTATTTCTCTATGAAAACCCTGAAGAAAAACGAGAGGAGAACGCCCATCGATGGATAAAGGATTTGCGGTGTTGGAGATCGACCCGGAATTTAAGACGCTTATTCGGCCTTTAAGGAAAGATGAGTATCTTCAACTCGAGGTGAATCTTACAGTAGACGGTTGTCGAGAGCCGATCATCACATGGAATAACATCATCATTGATGGCCATAACCGTTACGAGATATCCGGTTCGCGGGAGACTCCTGTTTGGTGCATGATTTATGACAGCTTAGATTACAAGAACGAAGCAGACATTTTTGCAAATCAGATGAAGCATGTGCGCCCGTTGAAGCCTTATGAGATATTCATGGCTATCCGGGCAAGGAACAGCTTGTCCGGATGCTTTTTGGCGTGAGGATGACCTCGCTCTCGGCGTACAGCGGAGCGGGGAGCCGTCGGGCTGGGTTTCGGAGCAAGGCGGCACTGCAATCTTTGCAGAAGAGAGCGCTGCCGGGGGGGGAACAATCGGTCGGGCGCTTGTCAAACCAAGGCCGTCGCGCTATAATCAAAAAAGAGAAGCGGGAACCATGGCCGCGCCGATGGCATCAGAGCCGACGGCGCCGACGGTGGGCGGCGCTGCCGAACTAGGAAAATAGAGCTGCGCTCACGTACTGCGCATGGATGCTCGCTATCAGAAAAGGCCACCGCCTGCGTTCCGCGCGGACAGGCCTAGCGGTGGGATCTACCAGGGAGCATAGGAGGAAACGATGACATACGAAGAGATGAAAACACGCATCGGAGAAGCGATCGAAACGCATCTGGCAGAGCTGATCTGCCAGAATGATGATATTGCCCGTCATCCGGAACTGTCCGGGAAGGAGTACCGGAGCGCCCAAAAGCACGTGGCGCTGCTGCAAAAGCATGGGTATCGAACTGAGTTTCCCTTTGCCGGACTGGAAACGGCGTTTCGTGCGGTCTATGGTCCCGACGATCACAAACACAAAATTGCCGTCTTGGCCGAATATGACGCCCTGCCGGAGATCGGACACGCGTGCGGCCACTGTTTGAGCGGCTGCATCAGCCTTTTGGCAGGTCTGGCCCTGCGTGATCTGCAGGATGAGCTGGACGCCGACATCCATGTGATCGGGACGCCCAATGAGGAACAGGACGGCGCCAAGTGCGCCATGGCGCGCGACGGCATTTTTGAAGCATATGATCTGGCCATCATGGTCCATCTGTACAACCAAAATATTGCAGCGCCTGCCTTTCAGGCGCTGGCCTCCTGTCTGTATGAGTTCCACGGCAAGGCCTCCCATGCCGCGGCGGCGCCGTGGGAGGGGATCAATGCGCTCAACGCCTGCCAGTTGATGCTGCACGCCGTGGATATGCTGCGTCAGCACACCCGATTGGATGCGCAGTTCCACGCAGTGATCCGCAATGGCGGGGACGCGCCGAATATCGTTCCGGAAAAGGCCTCGCTGGAGATCTATGTGCGCGCCGGTGACAAAAAGTATCTGGAGGAGTTGGTGCGTCTGGTGGATGACTGCGCACGGGGCGCGGCCATCGCCACCCAGACCACGTGGAGCAAGACGCCTACGGCGGAGACGTATGTGGACCTCAGGCACAACCGAACCGGGGAGACGGCCCTGCGGGAGGTATTTGAGGAACTGGGGCTTGCGGAGGCGGAGACGGTGGTCGGTTTTGGCTCGTCTGATATTGGAAATGTCAGCTACGCCTGCCCCGCTTTCCATCCGACACTGGCGGTACATGACACTGCACCGGTGCACACGCGGGAATTTGCCGAGGCGATGCTCAGCGAGCGGGCCCACCGGATGCTGGGCGTCGGTGCGAAGCTGATCGCATGGGACATTGCGAAGATTTTCAGTGACGGGGAAAAAGTCCGGACGCTGCGGGAGGATTTTGTGAGGGGCTGCTAAGTGGAGCGGCTCAAAAATAAGAAAAACAGGTACGGTACCGACGCAAGAGGAGACTCCGGCCGTCGGTGCCGTTTTCGGCGGCGGACCGTGGAGCGACAGGCAGGCACAGGATGCTCCGAGGGCAGGGCCCTGCGCAGTGAGCAGATGCGGCCCTGCGTTGGGTGGGGAATCGAGAAAGAGGATTGAATCCGGCGCAAAAAAATGGTATGATAACAAAATCACAACCTATGATGCAGTAGGGAAAGGATCAGAAGGGAAAGCCATGGCAGCGAAAAAGGTATATCAGTTTTTTATCGGCGTCGCCATTCTCTTGTTCGGAATACGGCTGGTGACAGACTTCCAGCCGTTGTCGGCGCTGGGGGCGCTCTTTTTGTTGGGTGCCTGTGTGGCAAAAGTTTGTGAGGACTACAAAAGCGGAAAGATCGGCAGCAAGAAGCACAAGGCAAAGGTCGGACAAAAGTAACACCGTGCCGGCAGGGTGGTGCCCGGAACATAAAAAATACAGGTGTACCATGTGGTACACCTGTATTTTTTGAGGGGTCGGGAAGAGGGAGACCTGATTTACTTGTTTTCGATGAGCTCACCACGATAGTAGACGTACCGAGGAAGCTTTTTCATGACGTAGATGTCCTCGTCGGGCTTGCCGTCGATCAGGACCAGCTCGGCATTTTTGCCCACCTTGATGGTGCCCTTGCAGTGGTCCAAACCGGCGATCTCGGCGCTGTACTTTGTGGCCTGCAGCAGGATGTCCTTGTAGTCAAAGTCGAACCAGTCGGTTCTGGCGTAGAATTCCATGCCGGGATACTTACAGAAATTGATATAGTCGATGTCGGAGCCGAAGCCCAGCTTCAAACCGGCGCGGTAGGCGCTGTTAACGCAGTTCTTTTCGGCCATCTCGTACTTCTTGGCCTTATCCATGGCGTCGTCAGAGAGAACGGAGCCGTCATCATCGATGCAGGCCAGGCCGATAGCGGCCGTGGGCACCAGCCAGGTGCTGTCGCTGTCTTTCAGCATTTCGATGGCCTCTTCGTCAATGAAGCTGCCGTGCTCGATGGTGCGCAGGCCGGCGCGGATGCCGGCTTTGATCCCTTCGGCACCGTGTGCATGGCCCATGACGTAGCTGTTTTTCATCTTGGCGATCTTGACGGCCTCTTTGAGCTCATCCTCGGTTGCAATCAGGTCACCGGGGTTGCCGGCTTCGTTGAGATAGGCGCCGGTGACCATGTATTTGATGACGTGGTTGCCCGCTTCAAACTGCTCACGGCAGGCTTTTCTCACCTCGTACGGAGAATCGGCTTCATAGTAAATGGTGCTGAAGGTGGAATTGCCCACTTCGGTAGGCGTAAGGATCAGGCCGGAACAGATGAGCTGCGGAAGATTGAAGATCCCACGCTGGGAGGCCTTTTCAAGTCCGATGGGAATATTATAGGGAGAGCCGGCGTCCCGGATGGTGGTGTATCCCTGCTTCAGATATTCTCTGGCGAAAGCGTAGCTGTCGGTGCAGGTTTCCATTACAGTCTTCTTGCACAGATCCTTGAAATCCAGATTGGTCAGGAACAGGTGCGCGTGAAGATCGAAAAAGCCGGGCAGAAGCGTCATGCCGTGGGCGTCAATTTCCTGACAGCCGGGGGAGGAGATCTCACTGGGAGCAGAAATGCGTTCGATCAGGTCCTTGTCGTTGACAAGGACGTCAGCGTACTCGCCGTCAAAGCCTTCCGTCAGCTCCTTGATGAGCCGACAATTCTTAAATAGAAGCATGGTTTTCCCTCCAGTTCATTTCTATGGTAGAAATCGCAGGTTTGCAGTTACTACACAGTGTTTCTGTCCCTATCTTAGCAAAAACTGCCTTGAAGGCAAGTGCCAGTTTTAAAAATACGGGTGGTCCATTTTGGATGCGTGCAAAGGATATTTTGGACTATGCAAAAAATTATTTTTGGAACTTACATCGGAAAAAGAAATATGATAATGTTTTGACAACGCTAAAGATGACAAAAAACTGTCAAAACTTTATCGGAAACTGTGTACTTTGAATAGTGTTTAGGAGGAAAGAAATGAGTAAACAAAAGAAAAAGGCCTTTGAGCCTAACGCGTTTATCATTGTGTTCGGCATAATGATTTTCTGCGCCATCCTGACATGGATCATTCCCGCCGGTTCCTTTGATCGTGTGATCGACACCGTCACGGACAAGGAAATCGTTGTCGCAGGTTCCTTCCACACGGTGGAGAGCAATCCCGTCGGACCGTGGAAGTTCTTCAACTGCTTCTTCAACGGGTTTGTCGATGCAGCAGACATCATGTTCTTTATTCTCTTCGCAACATCGTATGTGTATGTTCTGTCCAAGAGCAATGCGCTCAATGCGTTCATCGGACGGATGCTCCGTCTGGTGGGCAACAAGGACTATCTGGTCATTCCCGTGTTCTTTATGCTCTTTGCCATCGGCGGCACCACCTTTGGTATGTTCGAGGAGACCTACGCACTGATCCCTGTCTTTATCGTCATTGCCAAGACCCTGGGCTATGACCGAATGGTGGGCGGCGCTCTGGTATATCTGGGCGTAGCCACCGGTTTCTCGGCCGCCATTATCAACCCCTTCACCATTGGCGTGGCTGCCGGCGTGGCCGGTGTACCGCTGGTGGACACCAAAGTGACGATTTTCCGTACCATTGCGTTCGTGCTCTTCAGTGTACTGATCTGCGGCTATCTGATGAGATATGCAGCCAGAGTCAGAAAAGATCCCACCAAGAGCTATCTCTACGGCGTACAGGATGACCTGACCGGCATGATGACCAGAGAAGAATGTATGGAGATCGAATTCACCACCAGCCACAAGATCTCCATGATCGGTTTCGTGATCCTGCTGGTGATCCTGGTTTGGGGGATTATCAGTAAGGGCTGGTGGTTCAGCGACATCTCCTCCTTGTTCCTTGTGTTCATGATCATCACCGGCTTCGTCAATAAGATGTCCGTGAATGATCTGGCAGACGCTCTGGTGGAATCCACCAAGAACTCTGTGTATGCGATGCTGCTGGTGGGCTTCTCCAGAGGTATCTCCATCGTTATGACCGAGGGCAACATTATCGACTCCGTGGTCAACGCACTGGCCTCCGTGGTGCAGGTCCTGCCTGCGTCTTTGACCGGCATTGGTATGCTGATCGTACAGAACCTGATCAACTTCTTTATCCCCTCCGGTTCCGGTCAGGCCGTTGTGATGATGCCCATTATGGCACCTCTGGCCGATATTACGGGTGTTTCCCGCCAGATGGCGTGTATCGCCTATCAGTTCGGTGACGGCTTCTCCAACATGATCTTCCCCACCGCTGTAGCGCTTGAGTGCGGTATCATGGGGATCTCCTTGAAGAAGTGGTACAAGCTAGTGCTGCCGCTGTTCGGACTTGTGTTCGCTTTGGAGTGCGTTTTGCTGGTCGTCGGCATTATGATCGGCATCTAAAAAAACAAAATATTGAAATTGTGAAAGGCGACCTATGTCGCCTTTCACAATTTGTGCTATACTATAGGAGTTTCAACAGAACAGATGATAGGGTGATGAAATGGATATTAAAATCAATCGCAACAGTGAAACACCGCTGTATCTGCAGATCGAAGGGATCATCAAGGCGCAGATCAACTCCATGGAGTTGTTTCCCGGCTATAAGATGCCGTCGGAGCGAAAATTGGCCGGAGAGCTCAATGTCCATCGAAATACCATCGTAAAGGTCTATTCGGATCTGGTTGCGGAGGGGTATCTGATTTCCTCCCGAAAGACGCCGGAGGGCTATTTTGTCAATAGTTTTGAGGGCTCCGGAGAATTTACACGACGCTTTTTCCCGCTGGGAAAGCGGCTGCGCTACACATTGAATCGGAAAGAGAAGCTGTTTTTCAATCTGTATGACCAGAGCCGCAAGAGCAAAGACTGCATTTCGATGGGGGGTGTCGTGGTGGACAAGGACATTCTCTCGTTTGATGGCACGGAAAACTTCACGTCGAAAATCTTCCATCCCGAAGCCGATCAAAATGAGCGCCTGAAGGGGAACATCAGCAAGCTGCTGGCCAAAGAGAACATCTACGTCAGTCCCAAGAACATTCAGATTTCCTCGGAGACCAACCAGCTGCTCAGCCAGCTGTGCGAGCTCTTCCTCTCGGAAGGGGATTGCATTATTGCGGAGGAGCCGCTGATGCCGGACAACATGGCCCTTTTCCGGAATAAAAATCTCCACGTGATCACCATTCCGATGGAAGCGGACGGGATGAATCTGGTGATCCTTAAGAAGATGATCGAAAAGCATCACCCCAAGTTTATTTATACGCTGCCGACCTATCACAATCCCAACGGGATCACCATGTCGCTGGAAAAGCGGATGCAGCTTCTGAGCATTGCCAACCGCTACGACGTTCCCATCATTGAGGAGGCATCGGAGAGAGATTTCAACTATACAGACAATAAGATCCCGTCGCTCTATGCCATGGATAAGAATCAGTCCGTTGTATACATCAACTCCTTTACGCTGACGTTCCCCTATGACATCAAGATCGCCTACATTGTCGGGCCGCACGATCTCATGGAGATGCTGGGGCGGTATGTGATGATCACAGAGACGACCATCAGCTCCCTGACCGACTACGTTATGAACGAGATCCTGGAGAGCGGCTACTACGAAAAATGCGTCAACAAGCTGGTCTGCGAGCTGAAAAAGCGGCGCGATCTACTGTACACCGAGCTGGAGAAGATCCGCCATAAGGGGATCGAGTGCCGATGTCCGGATGGCGGCCTCTCCATCTGGTGCACCTTGGATAAGGACATCAAGGAGATGCAGCTGGTGGAGGCGGCGCGGGAAAAAGGGCTCATCATCATGCCGGGGTTCGTGTTCTATCCCTTTGGCGATCAGGGCTGCGGGCACCTGCGTCTGGCCTTTTCCAACTGCAAAGAAGAGCAGATCATCAAAGGGGTCAGGATCCTGAGCGAGGCCATCGATGTATGTCGATCCAACCCGAAATAACGGAAAGCAGAGGGAATTTGCGATGAATCAATTTGTAGAGTATCGAAGAGAATTTCACAAGTACGCAGAGAATGGCTGGCGTGAGATCCGCACCAGTGCACGCATTGCGGAGATCCTCACGGGGTTGGGATATACGTGCCTGATGGGGCCGGAGGTGGTCGATGAGAACGCCATTGTGCACCTGATCCGCCCGTCCGACGAGGAGAAAGCGGCGGAAATGGAGCGCGCCATCGCGCAGGGGGCAGATCCGGAGTTCGTTGCCAGGACCAAGGGCATCTCCGGCGTGATCGCCGAATACGATACGGGCCGAAAGGGACCGGTGACGGCATTTCGCTTTGACATCGACTGCCTGCCCTACGACGAGCCGCAGACGGCAGGGTTCCGTCCGTTTGACGAGGGATACGCCTCCGTCAATCCGGCATCGGTCCATGCCTGCGGCCATGACTCTCATACCGCCATGGGTTTGGGGATCGCCACCAAGCTGATGGAGACGCAGGAGGAGCTGTGCGGCAAGATCCGCCTGATTTTCCAGCCGGCGGAGGAGACCTTCGGCGGGGCGCTGTCCATCGTGGAGCGGGGGTATCTGGACGATGTGGACTACTTCATTGCCTTTCATATTGCCATCAGCAATCAGGAGGGGGGACAGCTCCTGTCTCATACCATGTGCTGCGGGTGCAAGGATTTTGTCAGCGCCCGCCAGTTGGATGTGACCTTCCACGGCCATGCGGCACACCCCTGCTCGGCACCGCAGGACGGCAAGAATGCGATCCTGGCGGCGTGTACGGCGGTCATGAACCTGCACGCCATCACGCCGCACACCGCCGGCCTGTCCACGGTCAACGTGGGCCAGATCCAGGGCGGCGTTGCGCCGAATACCATTGCGCCGGAGGCTCTCATCAAGGTGGAGTACCGGGGCGAGAAGAAGGAGATCTGCGAGTATCTGGAAAAGCGGGTGTTCGACATTCTGGACGGAGCGGCCAAGTGCTACGACATCACCTATACCTATGACGACTACGGCGAAGTGCCCTGTGGCAGAAGTGATGACGCCATGATGGAGATCATTGAACGAGCGGCCAGACAGGTTCCGTGGTTCAAGAAGATCGACTTCGAGGGCTGCGTGGGCGGTACGGATGATGCGGCGGCCATGATGAACCGCGTGCAGGAGCACGGCGGGATCGGTGCCTACGTGGGCATTGGAGCCGATACGACAGCACCTGTTCATAATGCCCGCTTCGATCTGGATGAGGACTGCATCGGGGCGGCCATCGACGTGGGAATGAACGCGATCCGTGAGATCCACGCCGTTCACTAAAGGAGAAAGCGAAAACGAACAAGCGGCTCTCTCTGCGCCGGGGGCGCAGAAAGGGCCGCTTATCTATTTTTGCCTGCTGCGGAGCGGAGGCCGTGTTCCCGAGGAGGGCCGCCTGCATGGTGCAGCATCAGCAGCCCTTGGCACGGGCGGCGTTCTGTCCCGGCAGGGGGTGCCCGACATTTGTCGCCGCTGTGCGGAAGGTCCGGAGGATCAATCTGGACCGTTGTCTTTTTTCGTTTTGGTACTTTTCGCCGTGGGCACACAAGAGTATAATTCAATATTATTTATGGGTAGAAGAGGGAGAAGCAACCATGAGCAGCTTGAGAAAAAAAGCGGGGACGCTGGATGCTTTTTTGGCTGAAAAAACAGGAATTTCGCTGCAGCAGATCCGCTATCTTTTGATGGCCAATATCGGCTATGCGCTTGCCGTCAACTTGTTCTATGTCGACAACAGCATTGCGGCCGGCGGACTTGCCGGTGTGGGTACGATCCTCAATTCATTTACGGCGATCCCTGTCGGTGTGGCGGTTTTCTGCCTGAATCTGCCGATCTGTCTCTGGGGGCTTTCCATCAAAGGGAAAAAGTACATCATCATGTCCGTGCTTACCATCGGCGTATTTTCACTGATCGTTGACGGGCTCTCCTTTTTGCCCTGCCTGAGCCACGATAAGATCGTGGCGGTGGTGTGCGGCGGCATCATTTACGGCACGTCGGCCTATTTTTCGGTGCGCGCGCAGATCTCAACGGGCGGGACCGATCTTCTGGCCAAGCTGCTGATCACGAAATTCAAAACGGTCAGCGTTGGGCAGATGCTGATGATCCTCGACGGCACCATTGTTGTCTTGGCCATGATTGCCTATCGCAACATCGAATCCGGTATCTATGCCATTTTGGCCATCGCTGTGTCGGCCGCTGTCACAGACCGGCTGAACAGCGGCTTCAGCAAGGCCAGTATGTTTTACATCTTTTATAATAAGAATTTTGATAAAATTGTGGACGCCGTTCTGCACGAGATGGGCCGCGGCGCGACCGTCATCAAAGGAGAGGGCATCTTTGCCCACAAGGAGCGCAACATCCTGCTGGTAGCCGTGAAGGCCCATGAGGTGCCCCAGCTGAAGGACATCGTGCATAAATATGACCCGTCGGCGTTTGTTGTCCTGTCCTCCGTGACGGAGGTGATCGGTGAGGGCTTTGAAGGACTCAATCTGACGGCCACCATTCACGATGATGACCAGATCGAAGAATAACGGGTACGACTGTTTCTTTTGAAAAGAGGACAGCGGCTATAGAAAAAGAACCATGGTATCAGCAGATCCGTGATGACACGGAAAACAGAACAGGGAGGAACGAGTATGCCACATGTAACCGTACGGGGTGTCCCAGAAGAAGAACTCAAGATCATGGCAGCAGATCTCAAGCAGACGGTTGTCGCCGCTGCTGAGGTCAAGGAGGAGTATGTCAAGGTGTTTTATTCACCGGTCCGCCGGATGGATGCCGCCGATGACGTGGCGGTGGACGTCTATTGGATGCACCGTCCGCAGGAGCTGTGCGATCGAGTCGCAGCGGCCGTTACGGCCTTTTGGAAAGAGCGGGGGAAGGGGTTCGTACAGGTGACCTTTACGGAGTTCCCCGGCAACCATTTCTATGAGGACAATGTCCATTATTGATCGGTAGGATCGCAGCTGCGGATCCCATCCGGATCAGGAAAACGGTGGAGGAGAATATGTTAAAATTAACCAGAGAAGAGCAGCGGATGCTGGAGGGAAAAGAGGGCGCATTTAAGCAAAAGGCCCTGCAGAAAATCGTAGAATATGCCAACGCCCTGGGCGCAGAAGAGCTGTGTACCGTCACGAAGGCCACAATATACATGGGCTATCACCCTTACTTGGACGCCGTCGAGTCGGAGGACTATAACGAGATCTTTTCCAAGATGGTGCTGTGCGAAAAGGGGGACAAGGTCTATCCGCTGGAGCAGTTCAGCAGCGAATGTTTTACCCAGACCTGTGTCGGTCCCTGTGACCATTTCCGCCATGAGGAGATCAATATTTCCAAGGAAGTATTCGATAAGAACCGGAAGTTTTTGGACTTGATCCGCGATGCGGGGGTCAGTATTGCCGGCAGCTGCACGCCGTACCTCAGTGGCTGGATCCCGCTGCGGGGCGAGCACTTTGTGTCGACGGAATCCAGCAATATTCTCTTCGGCAACTCCGTCTATGGCGCCTGCGCCAATGCTGACGGCTTAGAGGCTTCGGCTTGGTCGGCGATCTGCGGCCGGACACCGCTGTGGGGCAATCACATTCTGGAAAACCGCTATGCCACCCATGTGGTGGAGATCCAGTGCAAGAGTGAGACACCCAAAGACTGGGACATCATCGGCCACGCCTTGGGTCGGCTGCTCACCGATGGAAATGAGCGGCCGGTGTTGGTGGGGGACTTCCATAGACCGGACATCAACCGCCTGAAGAAATTCTTCAGTTCTCTGGCGACGACCAGCGGCTGCGAGCTGTGCCACATTGTAGGCTGCACGGCTGAGGCACCGACACTGGAGGCGGCACTGGCGGGACATGAGCCGAAGCGGAAGATCACGCTGACGCAGGAAGAGTATGACCGCTCGCTGGCCTCCCTCTGTGATGAGGGAGCAGGCGATGTGCAGATGGTCGTGTTGGGATGTCCCCACTACACGCTGGAGGAGATCCGGGACGTTGCCCATATGTTGGAAGGAAAGCGGGTGGCCGACGGCGTCAGCCTGCAGATTTGGACAGATATGACCATGCAGTATCTGGCCGAGGTGAACGGATACGCACAGACGATCGAAGCCTCCGGTGCACATTTGCTCAACAGTGCCTGCCCGCTGGTTTGCGGAAGAACGGCATATGATCTGGTCAAGACTGGGTTCCTGACGGACGGAGCCAAGCAAGCGCACTATGTCCATACGGATTTGAATGAGAAGAACTGCAAAGTTTTTTATGGTGACACCAAGAGCTGCGTCGAGGCAGCATTGAAAGGCAGATGGGAAGTGTGAGCATGAAGCAGATAAAACTGAAAGGTCGTCCGGCCTACCCCGGAAAAGCCGTCGGCGAGGCCATCGTCTGCCCCCACAGCATTCAGGGCTGGGCAGGCGTCAGTGAGACGACCGGCTGTATTATTGAAAAAGGACATCCGGAAATCGGCCAGTGCATCAAGGGCAAGATTCTGGTCATTCCCTACGGGAAGGGCTCGACGGGATGGTCAGGCCACTTCCATTCGGCGGCGGTTGCCGGTTTTTCTCCGGCGGGATGGCTGTTTTCTCAGATCGATTCGCGCTGCGGTGTAGCCACGGCAGCACTGGAAGTTCCGGCTGTTGCGGATTTTCCCAGTGATGTGGACCTGTTTTCGTTGATCAAAACGGGCGATTTGGTGGAGATGGACGGTTCTACCGGCGAAGTTGTGATCACCTCGCGATCCTGAGTGCGGGTGTTCTGCGGCCTCGGGATAATGCAAATCGGGGAGAGCGCCTAAAGGCGCAGTCATTCATGGCTGTCCGCGGCGCTGTGGCAGAAAGCCAGCGGCCCAGCAGGCCCCTTGCGTTCATTGCGGGTGCATCGGTTTTTGCGAGGGTGTTTCTCTGCGCCGAAGTTGTCCGTACTTTCCTGTCGGGCGTCAGCGACCATACGCAGGTTCAGGACTTCGCCTTGAATCCATTGACGAGCGCATACTTCCTTTGGAAGAAACATAACGAACCCCCCTGTTGTAGGTGTGTACCTTACAACAGGGGGTTCTTTTTGCTCGATGTTAAATCCGGATAGAGTGCAATGATGTTTACAAAAGTGAAAAGGAAATCGATAAGCCACGAGGGGTTCCTGCAAAATGAAAGTTGTTGAGACGATTATACTACAGCGGTTCAGTGCCTTGAAAACGCCCTGAAAAGATCCTCGGTCTTTCTGTGCAGTTCCAAAACTGGATGCCCGGGAAATCTCATATTCCCACATGATCGAGCGCTCGGCTCGTGAGATCCACAGAGGTACCCGTGTGACAGGGCGCTTCCCAAACGAGGTGCCCTATGTCCGTCTGGTGACAACCTACCGATTCGGAGGTTATTTCGTTGTATTTTCTATTACTGAACCTTAATGTCCTTCCGTGTAGGGGAGTAATCGGTGGTCGATAGCCACAACTCATATTCGTCCAGATGTGCCCATGTTTTCGGTGAAAAATATGATTTCATCGCATGGTAATGGTCAGCACACCATAGAGATCGTTGCCACTGTGTCTGGATCAAGAGAGACTCCTGTTTGGTGCATGATTTATGACAGCTTAGATTACAAGAACGAAGCGG
>CABQGZ010000033.1 GCA_902463835.1 uncultured Lachnospiraceae bacterium | reverse complement strand
ACAATGAAGTGCATCTGCTGATTATAGACATCATGATGCCCAGACTGGACGGAATCCGGGCCACGCTGAAGATTCGGGAGAACAGCAGTATTCCCATTATCATCCTGTCTGCCAAGTCCGAGGATGCGGATAAGATCTTAGGGTTGAACGTGGGCGCTGACGATTATGTGACCAAGCCCTTTAATCCCCTGGAGCTGGTGGCCAGAGTAAAGTCTCAGATTCGGCGTTACACGCAGCTGGGGAACGTGGCAAAGGAAAGCCAGCGAGTGTATCAGGTGGGAGGCCTTGTGATCAACGATGATCTGAAGGAAGTCACTGTGGAAGACGAACCGGTGAAGCTGACGCCCATTGAGTACAATATTTTGCTGCTGCTGGTGAAGAATCAGGGGAAAGTATTCTCTATCAACCAGATCTATGAGAATATCTGGAATGAAGATGCCATCGGAGCGGATAACACGGTGGCTGTCCATATCCGGCACATCCGGGAGAAAATTGAGATCAATCCCAAGGAGCCTCGCTATCTGAAGGTGGTCTGGGGCGTTGGGTACAAAATCGAAAAAAGCTGATTGCAGTCCCTTTCTGCAATCGGCGGGAAGGAGCTTTGAATGAAAAAAATCAGATATTCGGCCGGTATGAAGGCCGTAGTCATGATGCTGCAGGAAGTATTTTCTGTGGTGCTGGTGATCAGCATTGTGCTGGTATCTTCCCTGTTTTCCCGTAGCATGGTGAACTTTGGAGAACTGAAAAATGAGAATTTTATGGAATCATCCTACTATAGCCGTCTGTTTCAGGGGGCAGTGAGCGAGGTTCTGGATTATATTCAATATCAGGATCAATTCGAGACAGACGGCGTCTATAATCCGGAAAAAATTGTCAATATTGTGGCTTATATGAATCAGAATATTGGAAATAACATGAAGATGCCCCAAAGCATTGAAGACAGGCTCCGTTACTACCTGATCGATCTGGAGAATTGGTCCAAGGATTATGTCACTGTGGGCAGCCAGGTGGTGAGCCGGCTGTATCTGACAGAGGATCAGGTGCTTCATCAGCAGCAATGGGTCGATATTGACGGAAAGAAAGTGAGCGAATCGGATGTGGCGGTGCATACTTTAAGGGATTTGGATTCCTCTCTCCAGGAGATGATCGCCTCCCATGTGGAGTATCGGATCGGCGGATACTACAGCGAGGATATATACCAGGAGAAAGAAACCCAGACAACCGATTCCGATGCATTTACCGATAGGAAACCGATGGATGAGGGAACAAAGCTTGATCAGACAACAGCCACGGATAACGGCTCCGATTCTGAGAATGGAGCCGGCAGCATGGAACCAGATTCTGAGAATGGAGTAGGCAGCACTGGTTCTGCCTCAGATGCACTGTCCAAGAAGGATGCGGTTTACCACAAAGTGATTGAAGGGAAGCTGTTTGAACTGGAGGGTGAGGAGCTTCTGACGGTCCTTACGAATCTGGAGCTGACGGATGCGGTAAGCACCGTAGAGGGTTATGTGCTGGATGAGAAGTATCTGACGGTAGAAGGCAGTACGATCCTTCAGGAATTTTTGAACGGTTCCATCACGCTGAATGAAATGCAGCAGGCTTATCAGAGCCTGGAATATACGTTGAATACCATTGGAGATGAGATTACTGCCTATAAGCGCATGGTCAATAAATATGAACGGGGCAATTCCAATCTGCACTTCTGGATCTACCAGGAGAACCAGAACGAGAATCATACGAATATGGAAGAGACCACAGTGCGGGAAGAGCTTTTGGCGCGGGGAAAAGAGCTGGGCAGCTACTTTTATTACAATAAGAATGACATCAATCTGAGTACAAATGTGGAAAGAATGGAGGAAATCTTCTATCAGAGATTGGAAGCCAGGAACAACGGCCACAACAGCGTGATCTTTGTGGGGGTGGATCAGACGTTTCCCAAGGAGGACAGCTTTTACAAAGCCAGAGAGGAGTACAATAGTCTTCAGCCCTGGGCGGTATCAAGTCTTGTGGCGGCGGTGGTGAGCCTGTTCGGGTGCTTTTTAAGCTTTATCTATTTAAGTATAGCGGCCGGACGTCGGACGGAGGACGAAGAGATCCATCTGAACTGGTTTGACCGGATCAAGACGGAATTTTTGCTGGCGGGATTCTTTGTGGTCTGCGTGAGCGTGGTGTTTCTGATTGAAGGGTTTGCTGGGATGATGGGCGGCAGTGATGTGGCCGGTATGATGATCATGGGAGGGGGAATGACCTTTACCGTCATTGCGGTATTCATGGTATTCTACATGAGCTTTGTCCGGCGCATTAAGGCAGGAACCATGTGGAGCGGCAGCTTCACCTGCTGGATCGCAAAAGGCGTTGAAAAGGTAGTTCGCAATTGGCGGCCCTCGGTCCGTGTTCTATTGTTTTTTTTCATGCACACGGTGATTACGCTGATGTTGATGGGCATTGCGGTTACGTATTATCGTTACCGGAGATTTGGCGCGGGTCTGGTGCTGATCGTACTGATTTTTCTGGCTATGTGTGGATGGGAAGCTGTCATTTTCCTGCGGGAGGGAGTACAGCGGAACACCATCATGAAGGGAATCCGGCAGATTGCAGGCGGAGATCTGGAATATGAGATCGATACCAAGGAGCTGAAAGGCGACAACAAGGCCATGGGCGAGGCCATCAACACCATCGGGGAGGGCCTGTTCCATGCAGTGGATGACAGTATGAAGAACGAGCGGCTGAAGGCGGATCTGATCACCAATGTCTCCCACGATATCAAGACGCCTTTGACGTCCATCATCAACTACGTGGATCTGTTAAAGCGGGAGAATCTGGACAACAGCCGGGCGAAGGGATACATTCAGGTGCTGGACGCCAAGTCACAGCGGTTAAAGCAGCTGACGGAGGATCTGGTGGAAGCATCCAAGATCAGCTCCGGCAACGTTACGCTTCAGATGGATCGGCTGAACTTTGTGGAGCTGGTATATCAGACAGCCGGAGAATTCAATGAGAAATTCGAGGCCCGGGGGCTTACCGCCATCACCCGGCTGCCCAAGGAGCCGGTGGTGATACTGGCGGACGGCAGAAGAATCTGGCGCGTCATCGACAACCTTTACAACAATGTGGCGAAATATGCCATGGAGAACACCAGGGTGTACGTGGACATGGAGGTGCTGGATTCTGTGGTGGCCTTCTCTATCAAGAACATTTCGGATCAGGCCCTGAACATTGACGCCAGCGAGCTGACGGAGCGCTTCATCCGGGGCGACGTGTCCCGCAGCACCGAGGGCAGCGGTCTGGGTCTGTCCATCGCCCAGAATCTGACGAAGCTGATGGGCGGAACCTTTGACATCTACCTGGACGGGGATCTGTTCAAGGTGACGGTGACCTTTCCGGTGGCTAAGGGGGATGGGGAATAGTAACAGCGAAAAAGCAAGCTATTTTGGCTTGCTTTTTCACGTTGCTGTGGTATACTGAAAAGAGAGCAATCAGAAATCAGGAGGACAGAACATGAAGTTACATGAACAAGGTGTATATCTTATCAACGGCACCGAATTAGTAGAAGACTCCCCGGCAGCGGCGGAGGCCATTGCGGCGAAGACCGGGAAACATATCACAAGAGAAGAAGCAGCGAAAAATACCATTGCGTATGGGATCCTGGCAGCCCACAACACCTCGGGCAGCATGGACAAGCTGAAGATCAAATTCGATAAATTAACCTCCCACGACATCACCTTCGTGGGGATCATACAGACGGCCCGGGCGTCAGGGCTGGAGCGGTTCCCGGTGCCCTACGTGCTCACCAACTGCCACAACAGTCTCTGCGCGGTGGGGGGAACCATCAATGAGGATGACCACATGTTTGGACTGTCCTGCGCAAAGCGGTACGGCGGCGTCTATGTGCCTCCGCATCAGGCGGTGATCCATCAGTTCGCAAGAGAGATGCTGGCGGCAGGCGGCGCGATGATCCTGGGCTCCGACTCCCACACACGCTACGGTGCACTGGGCACCATGGCCATCGGCGAGGGCGGACCGGAGCTGGTAAAGCAGCTGTTAAACAAGACTTATGACATCAATATGCCTGGAGTGGTGGGTGTGTATCTCACGGGCAAGCCGGCCATCGGCGTAGGTCCTCAGGACGTGGCTCTTGCTATCATCGGAGAGGTGTTCGCCAACGGCTATGTGAACAATAAGGTTATGGAGTTCGTAGGACCGGGCGTGGCGAGCTTAAGCGCGGATTTCCGTATCGGCATCGACGTTATGACTACCGAGACTACCTGCCTGTCCTCCATCTGGAGCACGGACAGCGAGATCAAGGATTTCTATGAGATTCATGGAAGAGGCGAAGATTATAAAGAACTGAATCCAGGGGAGATCGCATACTATGACGGTATGATCGAGATCGATCTTGGCGCCATCAAGCCCATGATCGCCATGCCCTTCCATCCCAGCAACACCTACACCATCGAGGAGCTGAACGCCAACCTGATGGACATTCTGGACGACTGCGAGAAGAAGGCTTTGGTGAGTCTGGACGGCGCCGTGGACTTCACACTGAAGGATAAGGTACGAAACGGCAGACTGTACGTGGATCAGGGAATCATCGCGGGCTGTGCCGGCGGCGGCTTTGAGAATATCTGCGCGGCAGCCGACATCTTAAAGGGCGCAAGCATCGGACCGGACGAATTCACCCTGAGCGTTTATCCGGCAAGTACGCCTGTTTATATGGAGCTGGTGAAAAATGGTTCCGTGGCAGCACTGATGGAGACAGGCGCCATTGTAAAGACTGCGTTCTGCGGCCCCTGCTTCGGTGCGGGCGACACGCCGGGCAACAATGGATTCTCCATCCGCCACTCCACCAGAAACTTCCCCAACCGGGAGGGCTCCAAGCTTCAGAGCGGCCAGATCGCATCTGTGGCACTGATGGACGCCAGATCCATCGCGGCGACGGCAGCCAACAAGGGATACCTGACAGCGGCCACCGACCTGGATGTGAATTATACCAATCCCCGGTATTTCTTTGATAAGCGGATCTATGAGAACCGCGTCTTTGACAGCAAGGGCGTGGCGGATCCCACCCAGGAGATCAAGTTCGGTCCCAACATCAAGGACTGGCCTGCCATGAGCCCCCTGCCGGAGAACATGGTACTGAAGGTAGTTTCCGAGATTCATGACCCGGTGACCACCACCGATGAATTGATCCCCTCCGGTGAGACTTCATCCTATCGCTCCAATCCCCTGGGGCTGGCGGAATTCGCCTTGTCCCGGAAGGATCCGGCCTATGTGGGCAAAGCAAAAGAGGTGCAGAAGGCTCAGAAAGCCATCGAGGCAGGCACCTGTCCTCTGGAGGCTCTGCCGGAGTTAAAGGAAGTGATGGCGGCAGTTCACACAAGATTCCCGCAGGTTGGCGAGGGCAACCTGGGAGTGGGAAGCACGATTTTTGCCGTGAAGCCGGGAGACGGTTCCGCCAGAGAGCAGGCGGCTTCCTGCCAGAAGGTGCTGGGCGGCTGGGCCAACATTGCCAACGAATACGCCACCAAGCGTTACCGCTCCAACCTGATCAACTGGGGCATGCTGCCCTTTATCATTCCGGAGGGAGAGCTTCCCTTCCAAAACGGCGATTACCTGTTTGTGCCGGACATCAAGGGAGCCGTTGAGCGGAAGCAGACCGAGATACCTGCCTATGTGGTGAAGGACGGAGCGCTTTCGGAATTTATCCTGAAAATGGGTGAGCTGACGGAGGATGAGCGGACGATCATCCTGCGGGGCTGCCTCATCAACTACTACAGAGATATTTAAGGGGGGAATATCCTTTGGAGGAGAAACAAAAGAAACAGGAAAACCGGAAAGCAAACTGGAATATCAGGCCCTACCTGGCGGTAGGGCTTACCTCCTTTCTGGTAATCTCTCTAAGTCTGGGTGTATTTTTTGTAATCTATCGCTATGAAGGCCTGACGGCAGGCTGGGGGAGGCTGGTCCGAATTCTGCAGCCCATCCTGATCGGCCTTGTTTTTGCATATCTGATCAATCCCATTGTGAAATGGCAGGAAAAATTTCTTCTGCCCTGGTTTTTAAAGCATGTAAAGCGGGAGGCAAAGGCGCGGAAGGCGGCCAGAGCCTTGAGCGTCGCAGGAGCGATCATCCTTGTGCTGGTCATTGTGGCAGTGCTTTTAAATATGGTCATTCCAGAGCTTTACAGCAGTATTGAGCGAATGGTGGTTCAGCTGCCCAAACAGGTAGATAATTTTGTGGTCTGGATCGAAGGTTACATCAGCTCGGAGAGCGAACTGTCCAGCTATGTGGAACAGGGGCTTAACAGCGCGGTGGATTTTTTTGAAAAATGGGCGGAGACGGATTTCCTGCCCCAGACAAAAAATGTACTGTTTGCGGTCACCGGCGGGGTCATCTCTGTGGTGATGTCGGTGTTCCATATTGTGGTGGGGGTAATCATCTCAGTCTATGTGCTGATGAGCAAGGAGACCTTTATCGGCCAGGCGAAGAAGCTGGTCTACGCTGTTTTTCCAGCAGCAAAAGGAAATGTGGTGGTTGAGATTGTGCGTAAGAGCAATGATATTTTCGGAGGGTTTATCTCCGGGAAGATCGTGGATTCCGCAATCATCGGCGTACTCTGCTTTATCGGATTGTCCATACTGGGGATGCCTTATGCCGTACTGGTCAGCGTGATTGTGGGAGTGACCAATGTGGTGCCCTTTTTTGGACCATATATCGGAGCGATCCCCAGTGCGATTTTAATCATGCTGGCCAATCCCATTCAGGGACTGTACTTTGTGATCTTCATTTTTGTCCTGCAGCAGCTGGACGGCAATATCATTGGCCCGAAGATCCTGGGTGAATCCACGGGGCTCAGCTCCTTCTGGGTGGTATTTGCCATTCTGGTGGCGGGAGGCTTGTTCGGATTCCTGGGGATGGTGCTGGGCGTACCTGTCTTCGCCACCATCTATTATCTGGTGCAGCGGATGGTGGCCTTCATTTTAAGGCGCAGGGGACTGCCGGAGCAGACGGCGGCCTACACAAAGCTTACGGCCATCGATCCCGCTACGAAAGCGTTGGATTATAAGCAGCAGGAAGAGCCGGCAGAACGGGGCGCGGACAAGAAGAAAAAGAAATGATTATTTTGACAGTACCAGGGTTATATGTTACACTAAAGTGGAGAGACATGTTCGAGGTGAAGATCATTGGATAAATACGAATACAAGCTGAAGCTGGAACAGATCAGGCATCTGATGGATGCCGGGGAATATAAGGTGGCAGCTGAGATCGCAGATGGAATCAACTGGAAAAAGGTGAAAAGTGTCACTACGCTCTGTATGATCGGAGAGCTGTACGAAGCGATCGGTCAGCTGGAGGACAGCAGGGAGATCCTGCTGGATGCCTACGACCGTTCGCCAGTGGGCAGGAATATCATTTACCGACTGACTAAGGTGGCTCTGAAGCTGAACAGCCTGGAGGAGGCCCAGGAGTATTATGAGGAGTTCCTGGAGATCGCACCCCACGACAATATGAAATATGTTCTGAAATACGAGATTGCCAAGGCGAAGGGGGCGGCTCTGCCGGAGCTGATCCTGATCCTGGAAGAATTCAAGGAGCGGGAGTATACGGAAGAATGGGCCTATGAATTGGCATATTTATACCATAAAAGTGGGAATGCTGATAAGTGTGTGGAAATCTGTGACGAGCTGATCCTGTGGTTTGGAGAGGGAAAGTATGTGGAGAAGGCGTTGGAGCTGAAGATGCTTTATGAACCCTTAAATAAGCTTCAGGAGGAGAAGTACCGCAGCTTCAAGCAGAAGAAGCCGGAGAACGCCATTGCTGTGGATATCCAGGAGGAGCTGGCCAGGAGTATGGAGCAGATTGTGTCGGCCACCAAGCACGAGACTGTTCGTGATACCATAAAAAATATGAAACGAATGGCGGTTGAAAATGGAATGCAGCAAGAGAACCTGACTGCCGGGGACGGAGAACATGTGCCAGTGGAAGGGGAGACGATCCCGTCGGCAAGTTATCAGGGAATACTGGCGGAGGAATACGACGGCCAGATCAGTCTGCAGATACCGGACGCCCCGAGGCAGGAGCCTCAGGTCAGAGGCCAGATGAAGATCGAGGATATCCTTGCAGAGTGGGAGAAGACGAAAGAGGCGGCGAGGTTAGCCATTGAGGAAGCGGAACAGCGCAGACTGGAGGACGAGAAAGCGAAGGCCTTAAAGGAAGCGGAGGCGCTGATGGAGCAGCTGGCACAGATGGAGCTGACTGCGGAGGAGACGGAACATGTATACCGGGAATTGGCGGAGGACAATGCAGTGTCCCAGCTGTCAAGGCAAGAAGAGAGAGAAGAAAAGCGCTTGACACCGGATGAGAAAGAACTAGATACAGCAGCAGATGGAATGAAAATGGCTGCCGGGATTGGAGCATATGTGACAGAAAATATGGATAGAATGAATGCGGACGGCAGGACAGCTGGCGTGCCGGGTGCAGGAGCAGAGGAGCAGACAGAGGAGAGGATGGTTGCAGAGGCGGGCGAACAGACAGAAGGGATGACGCCAGAAGGCATGTCGAGCGCTGAGACGAGTGAACAGCCAGAAGGCATGTCGGGCACTGAGACGGGCGAACAGACAGAAGGAACGATGACGCCAGAGGCGGGCGGGCAGACCGGAGAGGAGACAGAGACCGGCAGTGCCAGAGCGGCAAAAGAAGCAGCCTTCAGCCTGGAGCAGGAGATTATGAGACGCCAGCAGCAGGAGCAGCGAATTCTGGAGGAAAAGATCCGCAAGGAGCATATGCTGACCCAGGAGGTTTCCCTGGAGCGGACCGCCCAGGATGAATTACCCCAGACAGAACTGGATGAGGAGCAGAAGGATATCTTTTCCTATTTTACATTGATCAGCGGCATGGAGTCGCAGCTTTGCCAGGCTCTGGAGGGCGTGAAACAGAGAAAGCGGAACAACAGAACCTCCGCCGCCGGGAATCTCATTGTGGTAGGTGGGGAAGGAAGCGGGAAAACGGCTTTGGCCACCGACTTTGTGAAAGCATATCAGAGAATAAGCGGCTGTGAGGGCGGCAAGGTGGGAAAGATTTCCGCATCCGTATTGAACAGGAAGGATATGAATCCGTTGTTTGAGGCTGTGGACGGCGGCTGTCTGATCATTGAGCGAGCCGGCG
Organism: uncultured Lachnospiraceae bacterium; assembly: GCA_902463835.1. Taxonomy (GTDB): domain Bacteria; phylum Bacillota; class Clostridia; order Lachnospirales; family Lachnospiraceae; genus 14-2. Next base: position 4,453 of record CABQGZ010000033.1, on the reverse strand, counting down.
ATCTCTCCAGAGAGTCGGTGGAGAAGCTTTCTGCTCTCATGGAGCAGGATACCAAAGGAATGATGGTGATTCTGGAGGATGACAAGGCCGGGATTGCCAAAGTGACTGCCCGCAATGCAGATTTTACCAGAAAGTTTACGGAGCGGATTCACATACCCATTTTCACAAGTGATGAGCTTGTGGCTTTCGCCAAGGCCTACGCCAGAGAACATGGCTGTGAGATTGATGATGTGGGTGTTCTTGCGCTTTACAACAGTATCAGCAATATCCAGAAGCTGGATGAGGCTACCACGCTGACTGAAGTGAAGGAGATTATGGATGACGCTATCTACAATGCCACACACGGCGCCTTACGGCGGCTGTTTGGCAGGAGAAGAACGAACGAGAATGGCTTAGTATTGATTAAAGAAAAGGATTTTGACGACTAAAAAGAAGAGGGAGATTCTCTATGGGAAAATTTTCGGATCTCGATATGTATTTGTTTGGGCAGGGAACCCATTATGACATTTATCAGAAGCTTGGTGCGCATCTGGAAGAACAGGAGGGGGTCAAGGGCGTATATTTTGCCGTGTGGGCGCCCCATGCGGAAAGTGTCAGTGTGATTGGAAGCTTCAACGGCTGGAGAGAAGATGCCGATGTAATGACCAGGCTGGAGCCGATGGGCATCTACGAGGTGTTCATTCCGGGGGCCAGGGAAAAGGATTTATACAAATTCTATATAGAGACGCCGGATGGAAGGCGTCTGTACAAAGCGGATCCCTTTGCCGCCTGCTGTGAGCTGCGGCCTGGAACAGCCTCGGTGGTGGCGGATATCGATGGCTATCGCTGGAGCGACAGCCGTTGGATGGAACGGCGGAAGAAGACGGAGAATATTCAGGAGCAGCCCATGGCCATCTACGAGGTACATCCAGGCTCCTGGAAACGTCATCCGGGCAGGGAGGACGATGGCTTCTACTCCTACAGGGAGCTGGCGGTGAGTCTGACCGAGTACGTGAAGGAGATGGGCTACACCCATGTGGAGCTGATGGGAATCTGTGAGTATCCCTTTGACGGCTCCTGGGGCTATCAGGTGACCGGGTATTACGCGCCTACCTCCCGGTACGGGACGCCCGAGGATTTTATGTATTTTGTGGACTATCTGCACAGGCATAATATCGGGATCATTTTGGACTGGGTGCCGGCTCATTTTCCCAAAGACGCCCATGGGCTGGCGGATTTTGACGGTGAGGCGCTGTATGAATATGCGGATTCCAGGAAGGGGGAGCACCCGGACTGGGGAACGAAGATCTTTGACTACGGCAAAAATGAGGTGAAGAACTTCCTGATCGGCAGCGCGCTGCTGTGGGTGGAGCACTACCACATCGATGGGCTGCGGGTGGATGCAGTGGCGTCCATGCTGTACCTGGATTACGGCAAGAAGGACGGTGAGTGGGTGGCCAACCAGTACGGGGAGAACAAGAACCTGGAGGCTATTGAGTTCTTCCGGCATCTGAACACCCTGATTCGGGGAAGGAATCCGGGCGTGTCCATGATCGCCGAGGAATCCACGGCCTGGCCCATGGTGACCGGGGATGCGAAGGACGGCGGGTTGAGCTTCAGCTTCAAGTGGAATATGGGCTGGATGCATGATTTCCTGGAGTACATGAAGCTGGATCCCTATTTCCGCAAGGACAATCACCACAAGATGACCTTTGCCATGAGCTACAATGGCAGTGAGAATTATATTCTGGTGCTGTCCCACGACGAGGTGGTGCATCTGAAATGCTCCATGCTGAACAAGATGCCGGGCTTAGGCCGGGACAAGTTCGACAACCTGAAGGTGGCCTACAGCTTCATGATGGGACATCCTGGCAAGAAGCTGCTGTTCATGGGGCAGGATATCGCACAGCTTCGGGAGTGGAGCGAGGAGCGGGAGCTGGACTGGTTCCTGCTGGAGCAGGAGGAACACCGGTGGGTGCAGGAGACCATGAAGGAGCTCCTTAAGATCTACAACAAATATCCCTGTATGTATCAGGATGACAATAATTTCAACGGTTTTGAGTGGATTAATGCCAACGACACGGAGAAGAGCATCTACAGCTTCATCCGCAAGAGCCGCACCGGCAGAAGGAACCTGCTCTTTGTGTGCAACTTCACGCCGGTGGAGCGGAAGGACTATCGGGTGGGCGTGCCCTTAAAGCGGCAGTATAAGCTGATCTTCAACAGCGACGACGCACGCTTCGGCGGAACCGGCAAGGAACGGCCTCTGGTGTATAAGGCAGAGAAGCGGGAATGGGACGGAAGAGAGTATTCCATCGGATATGAGCTGCCGGCTTATGGAGTGGCGGTGTTTGCGTATTAGGAGTGCTGTGACAGAATAGAAACTCTCCCCTGGTTACAAAATCAAAGGGTTTTGTGCCAGGGGGAGTTTTTCTATTTTCAACCAATCAGAACGGTGTTGCCCTCAAAGGCAAAACCATAATGGCGGATATTTTCGGCAGGAATTCCTCTTGCAAGCAATTCACTGTCGTAGTGTTTCTCCTCAATCTGGGAAAGGGCTGACTGCAGTGTATCTTCCAGCGTCTTTTCCTTGCGGGGATTGCGGACCTTGAATTCCAAAACGTATGCATCTTTTGTTCGATCCAGTGGCTCCAGCATCACATCGTACCGGCCGAAGCCGCTCTCCCGGTTGGAGGAAACCTTGTATTTTCCGGCCAGTTCTACGATCAGGCCGAGAACGAAGCCATGGTAAAAGCGCTCTGGCCGGGATTTTTCGGAAGGCTTTGTCCCGGTGTCGAAGGAGCTGAATATCTGCTTAGCCACCTGGTTCATGTATTCGTTCATATATTCCACATCACCCAGAAGTAAGGCTTTTAAAAAGTCGTTGTAGGGAATATCCTCATCCGCAAACCAATCCCGGATCATATCGGAGAACATCATTTGCAGCTCGTAGTTGGTGAGGGCAAGGCTGTAGATAAATCGACCGTTCTCCTCGTTGAAATATCTGTCCGCAACCTTCAGATAACCGCTTGTCAGCAGCAGACTCCAGATTGCGCCCTGCTTTTTTTGCAGCTGGTCAAAAATGATCTCTTCGTCAATTTCGGTCGTCAGACTCTTTCCGGCCAACAGATCCTCCATGATTGTCTTAGTCTGAATATTGCCCTGGCGGATCAGATTACTTACGAGCTTGTTGGAGCTGGTGTTTGCCCAGTAGGGTTTGAATTCCTGGTTCTCCAGAAAGTTGGTGATGGACCAGGGATTATAGACATCCAGCTGGCTGCCGAAGGTGAAGCCGTCGTACCAGCGCTTTATCTTTTCTCTCTCATGAGCCAATCCAAAATTATCCAGTGCATGAAAAACCTCTTCCTCTGTAAAACCAAACTGCGTCCGATATTTTTCGGAAGTGGTTGTGACTACATCCAGGTTATTCAGATCCGAAAAGATGGATTCCTTGCTCACTCTGGTAAGACCCGATAAAACGGGGCACGCTGTGCCCGTCATGAGAGCGCGCTCCAGGAAAGGGTTAGTCTTGAAGGCGGAGTTAAACAGACTGCGCAGGAAGGATGCCATATCCTCCCAGAATCCGTTTACGTATGCTTCCAGCAGTGGAGTGTCGTATTCGTCCAATAAGATGATCACTTTTTTCCATAGTAGCGGGACAGGCAGTCGGATAATGTGTTGAGCGCTGCAGCAGCGACGTCGTCTTCCATAGCGGTATTTACGGAGTCGAAGTAGGCCCTGTCTTTATCTGTAAAAAGCGGACTTTCTTTTAGAAAAGAAAACCGACTGTACAGTCTCACCAGTTTGTGGATGATGGCCATTCGTATGGTGTGGAAGGAATCCCCCTTTACATCCGCGAAGCTTAGGAAAATAACGGGATAGGTTCCCTGCAGCTGGCGGTATGCCTCCTCTTCCCAGATGGACAGGCCTTGGAAGAGATCCGCCCGATTAGCATAGCGGTTGGAGAAGAACTGCTCCAGCATGCTCATGTTTAAGGTTTATCCAAAGCGGCGGGGACGGGTAATGAGAGTTACCGTGTCCTGATTCTCCCACCACTCTTTTATCATGTTTGTCTTGTCGATGTAAAAACAGTTCTTTGTTCGTATGGATTCAAAATCCTGATTTCCGATGGAAATAACTGGAATCATCTGGTGGCCTCCCTTCTACGGGGTTTGATAAGGCTATCGTATCATAAAAAGAAACGATTGGCAATTGGAAGTTGCGGGGGTGGTTTTTGTATTAAGTGTATGTTTGACCGATTTATTCCTGCACAATTTCTATCAGTCCAAGATTAAGCAAAGCAATGGACAACATGCTGAGCAAACGATATGTACCTGTTTGCATAAAAAATGTTTCCTCGCGATCAAATACTTGATTGCTTACTCGGGACATATCGTCGAGATCAGTTTCGGTAAAATCTACAGAAAGAGAATTTAGTGCGTTTATTAATTCTTTTGTTGCTGCGCGGATACTT